>JAFEFG010000007.1 GCA_018240685.1 Pseudomonadota bacterium
GATGCCGGCGCGGAACACCTCGGCGAAGAAGGAAGCCGACTGGATCGAGAAGGTGACGACCGCCGCGAGCAGCGGCGTCATCTCGATGCCGACGATCAGCGGCAGGGCAAAGAAGAACCAGAACAGCTGGACCAGGGGCGGCGTGGTGCGGAAGACCTCGATCACGAAACCGGCTGGCCACGACAGCCAGCGCCGCGTCGACAGCCGCAGCAGGGCCAGCATCAGGCCGAGCACCAGCCCGCAGGCAAGGGACATCGCCGTGACCTTGAGGGTGTTGACGAGCCCTTGCGCGAGCAGATGCCAGTGGGCGAAGACCGGCGTGAAGTTCCACTGATACATCAGGCGGGAACTCCCGGGCCGGCCCTACTTGATCAGTTCCTTCATCACCGGCGGCGCGAGCTTGGGATCGAGGCCGAAATCGGCGAGCGCCTGCTCGTACCACTTCTCGGTCTGGCCGCTCTGGTAGTAGTCGGCGAGCTGCTTGTCGACCCAGGCCGCGAAGGCCGAATCGCCCTTGCGCAGGGCGGCGCTCGACGGCTGCGATTCGGCGGGCGTGGGCACCACGATCTTGCCCTTGCCGAGCTTCTGGCGCGCCGCCAGCAACGGCGGATGGAACAGGCAGACGGCGTCGACGCGGCCGGACTGGAAGGCGGCGATCGCCTCCGCGTTGCCGGGGAAGCGCTGGATGTCGGCCTTCGGCGTATGGGCGCTCACCCAGCGATCCATGGTCGTGGCCTGGGGCACGGCGATGCGCACGCCCGGCTTGTCGAGATCGGCCCAGGTCTTCACCGGCAGGTCGTCGCGCGCCAGCACGGCGAGCGAATACCAGAGCAGGGGCGCTTGCGGAAAATCGACGGCCTGTTTGCGCTCGGCGGTGGCGTCGAGCATGAACATGATGTCGATCTTGTTGCCTTGAAGGGCGGCAATGGCATTGCCCCACGAGACCTCGACGGGCTCGAACTTCACGCCCAGCGACTGCGCCATCGCCTTGCCCATGAAGACGCCGAGCCCGGACGACCATTCTCCCGTCTTGGGGTCCTTCGAGTACCAGGGCGGCGCCTGGGTGACGCCGACGCGCAGGCTGCCGCGCTTCTTCACCTCGTCGAGCGTCCCTTCCGCGCGCACCGTGAAGGGCAGCGCCAGCATGCCGCCGGCGGCGGCCAGGACCGTGAACAGCGAACGACGATTGATGCTCATGTGATGTCTCCCCTCTTCGACTTCCCCAGGACCGGCGGACGCGAGCGCAGGAAGCGCTCGGTGGTTTCGGTGCCGCGGCGCATGTGCTCGACGATCTCGGCCCGCATCACGGCGAGGTCGTCGCCGAGCGCGGCGGCGATGTAGCTGTCGTGGCTGTCGCGCCTCGGACCGCGCCGGCCGTGGGCGCGGTGATGAGCCGCCCAGTAGAGCTGGAGCCGCCCGCGCAGGCCGTGCCAGGTCCGTTGCAGCAGGCGATGGCCGGTCATCTCGTAGACCAGGCCATGAAAGGCGAGTTCGGTATCGATGCTGGCGCGGTCGTCGCCGGCATCGATGGTGGCGATCAGGGCGGCGTTGCGCCGGACGAGCTCGGACCGGAACTGCCGGTCGCGGCGGTCCCATATCAGTTCGAAGGCGAAGGTCTCGAGCGCAGTGCGCAGCGAATAGATCTCGCGGACATCCTCGACCGACAGCGGCGCGACGTAGGTGCCGGTATAGGGCACCGTGACGACCAGTCCTTCCTCGATGAGCTGCCGCAGCGCCTCGCGCAGCGGCCCGCGGCTGACATCGAAACGCTCCGACAGTGCAATCTCGACCAGAGGCGCACCGGGCGGAATGTCGCCGCCCAGGATCGCCGCCCGCAGCCGCTCGGCGACCTGGTCGCGCAGGGTGCTGCGCGGGATGCGCTCCAGCGCGGAGAGGGAAGGATCGCAATTCGCGTCTGGAACGGTCACCCCACGGCCCATCTGAAATCGTTGATTGTTGACAATGCACCATCCCGAAAGCCCCGGCAACGCCCTCAGGATTCGCTCTGCGAATCAGGCGTCGCCGAAATATCAGGCAAACCCGGGGACTGCCCAAATGATTCGCAAAGTTCATGCGCCTACTATGCGGAATCCTGCGATTCGAATCTGAGCGCTGGGGATTAAAATTTTGGAATCGCTGACTCTTTTCCAGAATCTGAGACGATTTCTTATTGCCTGAAGACTCCGCCTTATGGCAGGCTAGTGCTTGTGGGTTCTTGGGGATCCACCACGATATATCGGCCACCCGCCTCAGGAACTGGCTTTGGCGAGCCGCAAGGCGGAATGGTTGGGGAGTGGGTCGATGGCGTTATCGCGACACGAGCGGGCAAGGCAGAAGATCGATCTGAACCCGCTGGAAATGATCGAAAGGGTCGTGTCAGCCAACGATTGGCCCTTCGACCGGACATCCGAGCGCGAGATCGCCGTCGAGGTCGCCGGCCGCTGGTGCGATTATCGCATGTTCTTCAGCTGGCGCGACGATGTGGAGGCGCTGCACTTCACCTGCGCCTACGACGTCCGCATCCCGACCGAGCGCCACCCCGAAATCCATGGCCTGCTGGCGCTGATCAACGAGAAGATGTGGCTCGGCCACTTCGACCTGTGGAGCGAGGAGGGCCTGCCCATGTTCCGGCATGCCATCCCCCTGCGCGGGACCGAGGGCCTGAAGCCCGAGCAGCTCAACGATCTCGTCGAAGTGGCGATCAGCGAGAGCGAACGCTTCTACCCCGCCTTCCAGTACGTCGTGTGGGCCGGCAAGACGCCGACCGACGCACTGACCGCCTCGATTCTCGAGACGGTGGGCGAGGCCTGACCCGAAAAAAAGGACCTCCGACGCCCCCTCTAGCCCATAAAAAAACACCACACGTTGGATAGTCCTTAGCGGCGCCGGTCCTCCAGACCGGCGCCGCGACCATTCTGCGGTCACGATTGGCCGGCTATAACCTCGCCCCGCATGACCCCCCTTCTCCTCCCCTACCCCCAGATCGACCCGGTGCTGATCCAGATCGGGCCCTTCGCCATCCGCTGGTATGCACTCGCCTACATCGCCGGCCTGGTGATCGGCTGGCGCAT
Source organism: Pseudomonadota bacterium (assembly GCA_018240685.1). Classification (GTDB taxonomy): domain Bacteria; phylum Pseudomonadota; class Alphaproteobacteria; order Reyranellales; family Reyranellaceae; genus Reyranella. The sequence goes on from JAFEFG010000007.1 coordinate 3,072, forward strand.
CATGCGCCGCGTCTGCCAGCAGCCGCCCAAGCTCCTGTCGCCGGAGAAGATCGACGACTTCCTTCTCTGGGCCGCCCTCGGCGTCATCGTCGGCGGACGGTTGGGTTACGTGCTCTTCTACAAGCCGAGCTTCTTCTTCGAACACCCGGCGGCGATCCTGACGCTGTGGGAAGGCGGCATGTCTTTCCACGGCGGCCTGCTGGGCGTGATCGTGGCGATCCTCGCCTTCTCGTTCCGCAACGGCGTCAATCCGTTCATGCTGTCGGACCTGGTGGCGCTGGTGGCGCCGATCGGCCTGTTCTTCGGCCGCATCGCCAACTTCATCAACGGCGAGCTGTGGGGGCGGCCGACGGACGTGCCGTGGGCCATGATCTTCCCGCGCGGCGGCCCGGTGCCGCGCCATCCCAGCCAGCTCTACCAGGCGACTTTCGAAGGCGTGCTGCTGTTCCTGCTGGTCTTCGCGGTATGGAAGGTCACCGACGGGCGGCGACGGCCGGCGCTGATCACCGGCACCTTCTGCATGGGCTACGGCGTGGCGCGCACCGTCGGCGAGATCTTCCGCGAACCCGATTCCTTCCTCGGCTTCCTGTGGGGCCCGATCACCATGGGCATGCTGCTGTCCGTGCCGGTATTCCTGTTCGGCCTGTTCCTGGTCGTGCGGGCGGCAGCGCGCCCGCCGCTGCCGGACCGCTAAGCGCCGGCCGTGACGAGCGAGCTCGGCCGCCGGATCGCGCGGCGCATCGCCCTCACCGGCCCGATCTCCGTCGCCGACTTCATGGCCGAGGCGCTCGGCCATCCCACTCTCGGCTACTACCGGCGCACGATGCCGCTGGGCACGGCGGGCGACTTCACGACCGCGCCGGAAGTCTCGCAGATGTTCGGCGAACTGGTGGGCGCCTGGCTCGCCGAGCGCTGGCAGGCGATGGGCCGGCCGGCGCCCGTGCGCCTGGTCGAGCTCGGACCCGGCCGCGGCGCGCTGATGGCCGACGCCCTGCGCGCGACCCGCGGCGTGCCGGGCTTCCACGCCGCGCTCGACCTGCATCTGGTCGACATCAACGAACCGCTGCGCGCGGCCCAGCAGGCGGCCCTCGCAGCGTACCGGCCGAGCTGGCACGAACGCCTCGACACGGTTCCGGCCGGCCCGACCCTGCTCGTCGCCAACGAATTCTTCGATGCCCTGCCGGTGCGCCAGTTCGAGCGGACGAAGCACGGCTGGAACGAACGCATGGTGGGCCTGGCGCCCGACGGCGAGACTCTCGTCTTCGCGCTGGCTCCCGGACCGTCGCCCTTCGCACACCTCCTGCCGGCGACGACGCGCGACGCCGATCCCGCACCCGGCACCGTCGCCGAAGTGTCGCCGGCCGTGATCGCGGTCGCCGCCCAGATCGGCGCACGCGTCGTGAAGGAAGGCGGCTGGGCGCTGATCGTCGACTACGGACGCGACCGCTCCGGACCCGGCCCGACCCTGCAGGCGGTGCGCCGCCATCGCGGCGTCGATCCACTCGACCGGCCGGGCGAGACCGATCTCACGGCGCATGTCGATTTCGCCCTGCTCGCACAGGCCGCACGTGACGCAGGGGCACGAGTCTTCGGTCCGGTCGGCCAGGGCGATTTCCTGCGCCGGCTCGGCATCGAGCACCGTGCGGCAATCCTCAGGAAGCGTGCGACCGATGCTCAGAAGGCGGACATCGACGCGGCGTTGGCGCGCTTGATCGCGCCGGACCAAATGGGCACCTTGTTCCGCGTTTTGGCCGTGGGCGACGATCGATGCCCCGCACCGGCCGGCTTTTCGGACGAGACATGATGCAGGGCCAGATCCAGACGCCGGTGCTTGCCGAACTCGACGGCATCCAGCACCGCTTCTTCACGCGACGCGGCGGCGTCAGCAGCGGTCTCTATTCCTCGCTGAACTGCGGCTACGGGTCGGGCGACAGTCCCGACAATGTGCGCGAGAATCGGCGCCGGGTGGCGGCGACTTTCGCGCTCGAGGAGCCCGACCTCCAGACGCTCCACCAGATCCATTCGACCGACGTGCTGACGGTGGGCGACGAACGCTGGACGTCGCCGGGCGCGCCGAAGGCGGATGCTCTCGTCACCGACCGGCCGGGCGTCGTGCTCGGCGTGCTGGCTGCCGACTGCGCGCCGGTGCTGCTGGCCGATCCCGATGCGCAGGTGATCGGCGCCGCCCATGCCGGCTGGAAAGGCGCGCTGGCCGGCGTCGTCGAGGCGGCGATCGCGGCGATGGAGCGGCTGGGCGCGCGGCGCGAGCGGCTGCGGGCCGTGATCGGCCCCTGCATCGGACCCGACTCCTACGAAGTGGGGCCCGAATTTCCGGCGCCGTTCCTCGCCCAGGACGCCGCCAACGATGTGTTCTTCCGGCCCGCGGCCCGCGCCGGGCACTTCATGTTCGACCTGCCCGGCTATCTCGCGCATCGCATCGCGCGGGCCGGCGTCGCGGCCGCCGCGACCGGCCACGACACCCTGGCCGGCCGCGACGACTTCTTCAGCTATCGCCGCAACACCCTGAACGGCGTGCGCGACTACGGACGGGGTCTGTCGGCCATCGCGCTCGAGGCGTGACTTGCCCTACTTCATCTTCTTCGTCGTCTGCTGCCTGCTCGGCCTGATCGCGACATGCGCCATGCTGTGATCGTGCTGGCCCTGCTGGTTCTGGCAGGATGCGTACCGACTCCCAAGCCGTTCGCCCACGACACCGTGGACGACAAGGCCTACCGGCCCAAGGACGACAAGGCGGAAGTGTCGGTCGCGCCGCCCGCCAACATGCCGCCGAGCATGGGGCGACGCGTCGCGGCGGCGTTGGCGATCGAACTGCAGGCGTACGGGATCGTCGCCACCGTGGCGCCGGCCGAGGCGCCGGCGCACGCCGGCGGCGTCATGAGCACGCGCGACTCCCCCTCGGGCAACGGCATCGAGGTCGAGGTCGACTGGTCCCTGACCGACGCCAAGGGCAAGCACGGGCCGCTGGCGACCAAGACATACACGCGGCCTGAAGATTACGGCGCCGAGACCGATCGTCTGGTGTCGCGCATCGCCCAGCAGGCTGCGCCGCAGGTCGCGACCCTGATGGGCCATCCTCCCGACTATGAGGCGCGGTCGCTGGGTCAGGTGGCCGCAGGGCTCAGCGTCCCGCCGGTGCCGCCGCCGCAGACGGAGGCCGACACGGAGAATCCCAAGGCGCCGACGCCGGCGACGGCGAAACCCGCGGCGCCGCCGCAGCCCCAGGTCAAGGTGATGGTGGCGTCGGTGACCGGCGCACCTTCCGACGGCAATCGCCAGCTCGCCTCCGGCATGCGCCGCGCCCTGGGGTCGAGCCGGGTCGTGGTCATGGACAAGCCCGGCGAGGATGTCTTCGCCGTGGTCGGAACGGTCAGCCTCGCGCCGATCAACGATCAGTCCGTCCAGCTTTCCTTCGTCTGGGTACTCAAGGATCCCAGTGGCAAGGAAGTGGGCAAGGTTGAACAGAGCAACCCGGTCCCGGTCGCCGCGACCCGCGGCACCTGGGCCGGCTTCGGCGATATTGTCGCATCGGCGGCGGTCGACGGCATCGTGGAGCTGCTCGAACGCTATCTGGCAGCACGCGCCAAGCCGCAGTCTCCCTGAATCGGCTTGTCAGAGGGGGGCGTCCCGCTGTTACTGTTCGGCTGCGCGGCTCGATTCTTGCAAAGCGCCGGCGCAAGACGGTGAAGGGGTTGCTAATGTTTGATTTCAGAAGGTCGGCCGCGGCTCTCATTGCTGCCGCGGGCGTCGCAGGCTTGTTCGGCATGCCGGCGGCCGAGGCGCAGACACTCAAAGCCGTGATGCACTCGGATGTGAAGATTCTCGATCCGATCTGGACCACAGCCTACATCCAGAGAAATTTCGGTTACATGGTGTGGGATACGCTCTTCGCCATGGACGAGAAGTTCCAGGTGAAGCCGCAGATGGTCGACAAGTGGGAGGTCTCTCCCGACAAGCTGACCTGGACCTTCACGCTGCGTGACGGCCTCGTCTGGAGCGACGGCAAGCCGGTGACCAGCGAGGACTGCATTGCCTCGATCAAGCGCTGGGGCGCGAAGGACTCGATGGGCCAGAAGATGATGGCCTCGGTGGCGGGCTTCGAGGCCGTCGATGCCAAGACCTTCAAGATGAAGATGAAGGAGCCGTACGGCCTCGTGCTCGAGTCACTGGGCAAGCCGTCATCGAACGTCCCCTTCATGATGCCGAAGAAGACGGCCGAGACCCCGCCCAACCAGCAGATCAAGGTCGAGGATGTGATCGGCTCCGGCCCGTTCATCTTCAAGGCCGACGAATGGAAGCCGGGCGACAAGGTCGTCTTCCTGAAGAACACCAAGTACAAGCCGCGTCCGGAGCCGGCCTCCGGCCTGGCCGGCGGCAAGGTGGTCAAGGTCGACCGCGTCGAGTGGATTTCCATGCCTGACGTGCAGACGCAGGTCGCGGCGCTCGAGAACGGCGAGATCGACATGATCGAAGCGCCAGGCGTCGACCTGCTGCCGCTCCTCGCCAAGGACAAGAACATCAAGCTGTTCAACGGCAACCCGCTCGGCAACCAGTATGCCTTCCGGTTCAACACGCTGTTCAAGCCGTTCGACAATCCGAAGATCCGCCATGCGGTGATGGTCGCGTTCGGGCAAGAGGAGTTCCTGAAGGCGACGATCGGCGACCCGAAATACTACAAGGTCTGCAAAGCGCCGTTCGTGTGCGGCACACCGCTGGGGTCAGACGAAGGCATGGCCGATGTCCTGAACCAGAACGCAGCCAAGGCCAAGGAACTCCTCAAGGAGGCGGGCTATGACGGCACGCCGGTCGTGCTGATGCAGTCGACCGACCTCGCCGTGCTGACCAACCTCGCCCCCGTCGCCAAGGCGCAGATGGAAGCGGCCGGCCTCAAGGTCGAGATGCAGTCGATGGACTGGCAGACGCTGGTCGGCCGGCGCGCCAAGAAGGATCCGCCGGACAAGGGCGGCTGGAACGCCTTCCTCACCTCCTGGGTGGCGGCCGATATCCTCAATCCGGTGATGGCCGGCTTCTTCAACGCCTCGTGCGACAAGGCGATGTTCGGCTGGCCGTGCGACGCCGAGATCGAGAAGCTGCGCGACGCCTTCTCCAAGGAGACCGACCCCGTGAAGCAGAAGGCGATCGCGATGGCGCTCCAGAAGCGCTGGGTCGAGGCGCCGACGCACATCAATGTCGGCCAGTGGTATCAGCCGTCCGCACTGCGCTCCAACATCGACGGCATGCTTGTGGCGCCGGTGCCGGTGTTCTGGAACATAAGCAAGAAGTAACAGACGGCGGGCACGCGGAGGCGCCGGCTTCCGCGTGCCCATCGATGAAGGCTGGCAGAAACCAGTCTTCTTCGATGGGAGAAAACCGGAGAGGCTTCTAAAATGACAAAAACGACCATAAACAGACGGACATTCGGAATCCTGAGTACAGGCGCGATCGTCTCCGCTGCGGCGACGGCACGCGCCCAGGGCAAGAAGGTCGTACGCTTCGTGCAGAACGGTAATCTGACGATTCTCGACCCGATCTGGACCACGGCCTACGTCACGCGCAACCACGGCTACTTCATCTACGACACGCTGTTCGCCATCGACGAGCACAATGCCGTGAAGCCGCAGATGGTCGACAAGTACGAAGTCTCGGCCGACAAGACGCTCTGGACCTTCACCCTGCGCGACGGGCTCGAGTGGCACGACGGCAAGCCCGTCACCTCGGACGATTGCATCGCCTCGGTCAAGCGCTGGGGCGCGCGCGACACGATGGGCCAGAAGCTCATGGACTTCGTGAAGGAAATGAAGGCCGTCAACGCCAAGACCTTCACGATGCAGCTGAAGGAGCCATACGGCCTGGTGCTCGACTCGCTCGGCAAGCCGAGCTCGAACGTGCCGTTCATGATGCCCAAGGCGGTCGCCGAGACCGATCCCTTCAAGCAGATCGGCAGCCAGATCGGCTCCGGTCCGTTCATCTACGTCAATGCCGAGTCCAAGCCCGGCGAGAAGCACGTCTACATCAAGAACCCCAAGTACAAGCCGCGCAGCGATCCGCCCTCGGGCCTGGCAGGCGGCAAGATCGTGAAGGTCGATCGCGTCGAGGTCGTCGAGATGCCCGACCCGCAGCAGCAGGTGAACGCGATCATCGCGGGCGAGATCGACCTCATCGAGCAGCCGCCGCACGATCTTCTGCCCGTCCTGAAGACGGACAAGGGCGTGCAGCTCGTGAACTGGAACCCGCTCGGCCAGCAGTTCATCTTCCGCATGAACTGGACGCAGCCGCCGTTCAACAATCCGAAGATGCGCATGGCGGCGCTGCTCTGCGTCCGGCAGGAGGATTACCTGAAGGCGACCGTGGGCTCGCCCGAATACTACAAGGTGAGCTCGGCCGCCTTCGTCAGCGGCACACCCAACGCCTTCGAGGCGCCGAACGACTTCCTCATCAAGCCGAACTACGAGAAGGCCAAGCAGCTCCTGAAGGAAGCCGGATACGACGGCACGCCGGTCGTGCTGATGCAGTCCACGACGCTGCCGGTCCTCACCAACATGGCGCCCGTCACCAAGTCGCTGCTCGAGCAGGGCGGCTTCAAGGTCGACATGCAGTCGATGGACTGGCAAACGCTGGTCACGCGGCGCACGAAGAAGGATCCGCCGAGCCAGGGCGGCTGGAACATCTTCCACACCTTCTCGGTGGCAGCCGACATCCTGAACCCGATTTCCTGTTCCTACATGGCCGCCAACGGCGACAAGGCATGGTTCGGCTGGCCCAACGATCCGGAGATGGAAAAGCTGCGTGACAGCTACTCCAAGGAGACCGATCCCGCCAAGGCGAAGGAATTGGCGCATGCCGTGCAGAACCGTGCCATCGAGACGGCGCAGTACGGATGGGTCGGCCAATGGTACGGGCCGGGCGCCGCACGCAAGAACATCACGGGCTGGCTCAAAGCGCCCGTGCCGGTTATGTGGAACATCGACAAAGCGTAAAATTGCGCTGCCGTGCCTGTTCGGCTTTCGCCGGACAGGCACGATGGCCCGAGTAAGGATAAATGATCGACTTCATTGCCCGTCGTCTCGTCTCCATCGTGCCCGTGTTGGCGGTGGTGGCGATCTTCGTCTTCCTGATGCTGCGGCTGACGCCCGGCGATCCCGCCGCGGTGATCGCCGGCGACAATGCCACTTCCGATCAGATCGCGGACATCCGCGCAAAGCTCGGCCTCGACCTGCCGATCTGGCAGCAGTTCGCCATCTGGATCGGCGACATGCTGCACGGCAATTTCGGCGAGAGCTTCTTCTTCAAGAAGACCGTTGCCAGCCTGATCGCCCAGCGCATCGAACCCACCCTGGCCTTGGCCATCTGCACGCTGATCCTGGCCGTCGTCATCGCCGTGCCGCTCGGCGTCATCGCCGCCTATCGCCATGGCACGGCGGTCGACCGCATCGTGATGGGCTTCTCGGTGCTTGGCTTCTCGGTACCGGTCTTCGTGATCGGCTACTGCCTGATCTATGTGTTCGCCATCTATCTCGGCTGGCTGCCGGTCCAGGGCTACACACGCATCGGCGTAGATTTCGGCGGATTCCTGGAACATATGATCCTGCCGTCGGTAAGCTTGGCGGTGATCTATATCGCGCTGATCGCACGCATCACCCGCGCGTCGGTGCTGGAAGTGCTGAACGAGGACTATATCCGCACCGCACGCGCCAAGGGCCTCTCCAATCGCGTCGTGCTGATGCGCCATGCGCTGCGCAATGCCGCCGTTCCGATCCTGACCGTGATCGGCATCGGCGTCGCGCTGCTGATCGGCGGCGCCGTGGTCACGGAAAGCGTCTACGGCCTGCCGGGCCTCGGCCGCCTGACCGTCGAGGCCGTGCTCAGCCGCGACTTCCCGACCATCCAGGCCGTCATCCTGATGTTTTCCGTCGTGTATGTCCTGATCAACCTGCTGATCGACATCGCTTACACCCTGTTTGACCCGAGGATCCGCTATTGAGCGCGATTACCGAAGAAGTCGTCGACTCTGCCGCCATCGCGTCGGCATCGACCAAGCGCAAGCCGCTGTGGCAGCTTGCCATCCGCAACAACGCCGTCATCTTCGGTGGCGTGATCCTGCTGGTCATGGTCGCAATCGCGATCCTGGCGCCGTTCCTCGGCACGGTCGATCCGACGCGCATTGATCCGGCCAATCGCAACAAGCGGCCGGATACCGAGATCACGATCCGCCACGACGACGGCACCACGACCAAGCGCATCGCCTACTTCGGTACCGACAGCCTGGGCCGTGACGTCTACAGCCGTGTCCTGTACGGCACCCGCGTCTCGCTGATCGTGGGCATCTCGGTCGCGGTGCTGGCGGTCGCGCTGGGCCTGATGATCGGCATGGTTTCCGGCTATGTCCGCTGGGCCGACGGCATCATCATGCGCATCATGGATGGGCTGATGGCGATTCCCGGCATTCTGCTCGCCATCGCCCTGGTGTCGATCTGGCGAGCCGGCATCACCACCGTGATCTTCGCCATCGTCGTGCCCGAAGTGCCACGCGTCGTGCGCCTGGTGCGGTCGATCGTCCTGACCGTGCGCGAGGAGCCTTACGTCGAAGGCGCGATCTCGGTCGGCACGCCGACCGTGACGCTTCTGTTCCGGCACATCCTGCCTAACACGGTGGCGCCGCTGATCGTGCAGGCGACCTTCACGGCCGCCGCCGCCATCATTACCGAGGCGATCCTGAGCTTCCTGGGCATCGGCATCCCGCCCGAGACGCCGAGCTGGGGCAACATCATGGCGGAGGGCCGCACCCTGTTCCGCATCTTCCCGCACAACATCCTTTACCCGGGCATCTTCCTCGCGCTCGCCGTGCTCGCCATCAACGTGATGGGCGACGGCCTGCGTGACACGCTCGATCCGAAGATGAGCAAGAATACATGAGTTCCAGCGTTTCGACTCCCGCCTCCTCCCAGACGGCGGCGCGCGCCTCGAAGGCCAAGGCGAACAGTCCGGTCCTCGAGGTCAAGAACCTCAGCGTCGCCCTGCCTTCCGGCGGTGACCGCGCCAACGCGGTCAGCAACGTGAGCTTCACCGTCAATCCCGGCGAGATCGTCTGCCTGGTGGGCGAATCGGGCTCGGGCAAGTCGGTGATCTCCTTCACAATCATGGGACTGCTCGCGAAGGCGCTGAAGCCCGTCTCGGGCGAGATCCTGCTCGAGGGCGAGAACGTGCTGGCGGCCAGCGAGGCGCGGCTGCGCGAGCTGCGCTGCACGCGCATGTCGATGATCTTCCAGGAGCCGATGACCGCGCTCAATCCGGTCATGACCTGCGGCGACCAGATCGACGAGGTGCTGCGCACCCATACCAAGCTCGACGCCGCACAGCGCAAGGCCAAGATCATCGGCATCCTGACGCGCGTGAAGCTGCCGGATCCGGAGCGCATCTACGCCTCCTTCCCGCACCAGCTCTCGGGCGGCCAACGCCAGCGCATCATGATCGCCATGGCGCTGGTGCTCGATCCGGTGCTGCTGATCGCCGACGAGCCGACCACGGCGCTCGACGTCACGACGCAGGCGGAGATCCTGAAGCTGATCGCCGAGCTGCAGGAGGGGCAGGGCACCGGCGTGCTCTTCATCACCCACGATTTCGGCGTCGTCGCGGAGATCGCCCATCGCGTGGCCGTGCTGCGCTGGGGCGAGCTGGTCGAGATGGGGCCGACGGAGCAGATCCTGTCGCGGCCGGCCCAGGCCTACACGCGCATGCTGATCTCCTCGGTGCCTTCGATCCATCCGGCCCATCGCGGCGTGCGGTTGGCGCGCGAGATGGTGCTGCGCACCGAGAAGCTGGGCAAGATCTACTCCAGCAAGTCGCTGTTCCAGAAGTCGCGCGTGGTGAAGGCCGCCATCGGCGTCGATCTCGAGGTTCGCAAGGGCGAGACGCTCGGCATCGTGGGCGAGTCCGGCTCGGGCAAGTCGACGGTGGCACGCTGCATCGCCCGCCTGATCGATCCTAGCGAGGGCAACATCTATCTCGGCGACACCGATATCGCCCGCATCCCGGCCGTGCGCCTGCGCCCTCATCGCCGGAAGGTGCAGATCGTGTTCCAGGATCCCTACCGATCGCTGAACCCGCGCATGACGGTGGGCGACTCGATCATCGAGGGACCGATGAACTTCGGCCTCGGCCATGCCGAGGCAATGCAGCGAGCGCGCAAGCTGATGGAGACGGTGCGTCTCGATCCCAACGCGCTCGACCGCTATCCGCACCAGTTCTCGGGCGGGCAGCGCCAGCGCATCTGTATCGCGCGTGCGCTGGCCATGGAGCCCGAGCTGCTGATCGCCGACGAGGCCGTCTCGGCTCTCGACGTGTCGGTGCAGAAGCAGGTGCTGGAACTCCTCGACGAGATCCGCCAGCGCCTGAATCTTGCCGTGCTGTTCATCACCCACGACCTCCGCGTGGCAGCGCAGATCTGCGACTACGTCGCGGTGATGAGCCAGGGCCGCGTGGTCGAGTACGGTGCCGCCGAGCAGGTCTTCGGCGCGCCCAAGCACGAATACACCAAGACCCTGTTCGCCGCCGCTCCCGGCCGCAACTGGGAGTTTGGCAAGTTCGCGGCCTAAGCCTTCGCCGCCGCGTCATCGACGCGGCGCTCTCTTCCGCCTCTCCTGATCCCCTCCCCTGATCCAAGGGGAGGTGGCGCTGCGGCAAGGCGCGCCGCGGAAGGCTTGCCGAGGTCGGCCCGCGGGACCAGATTCCCAGCATGACCCGCGCATTTCTCGAAGACGCCTCGTTCAACCAGTCGCCAGCCTTCGGCGACGTTGACCTCTTCAGCACCGACAAGCCTCTGGCCGACGCAGCGGCGCGCTACGGGCTCGACCTGAAAGCGCTGTCGGCCTGCGGCAAGGACTACGGCTCGGCGGAGACGCTCGATCTCGGGCGCATCGCCAACGAAAACCCGCCCAAACTTCGGACCATGGACGGCAAGGGCAACCGCATCGACTTCGTCGAGTTCCATCCCGCTTATCATGCACTGATGGCCAAGAGCATCGGCTTCGGCATCCATGGCTCCGCCCATGACGACAGCGAGCCCGCCGGCCCTCTGACCAGCCGCGCCGTACGGCTCTATCTCGCCACCCAGGCCGAAGCCGGCCATCTCTGCCCGATCACCATGACCCATGCCTGTATCGGGGCGCTGGGAGCCGAGCCCGCGCTGCTCGACAAATGGCGCGGCAAGATCCTGTCGCGCACCTACGACCCGCGGCCGCTGCCGTGGTGGGAGAAGGAGGGCGTCACGCTCGGCATGGGCATGACCGAGCGGCAGGGCGGCACGGATGTCCGCGCCAACATCACCGAAGCAAAAGCCGTCGGCAGCCATGTCGAGATCAGCGGCCACAAATGGTTCATGTCGGCACCGATGTGCGACGCCTTCCTGGTGCTGGCCCAGGCCGAGGGAGGCCTCACCTGCTATCTGATGCCGCGCTACCGGCCCGACGGCAGCAAGAACGGGCTGCGCTTCCAGCGCCTGAAGGACAAGCTCGGCAACAAGTCCAATGCCTCGTCCGAGGTCGAGTTCCATTCGGCCTATGCCGAACGGGTCGGCCCCGAAGGCGCGGGCGTGCGCACCATCATCGAGATGGTGAACCTCACGCGGCTCGACTGCGCCGTCGCTTCCGCCGGCCAGATGCGCTTCGGGCTGAGCCAGGCGCTCAACCACATCCGCAATCGCTCGGTGTTCCAGCGCCGCCTCAGCGACCAGCCGGCCATGCGCGCCGTGGCGGCCGATCTCGCGCTCGAGCTCGAAGCACAGGTGGCGCTGGTGTTCCGCCTCGCCCACGCAGTCGACAAGGGCGAGACGGCCTATGCGCGCCTGCTGACACCGGCGGTGAAATTCCTCGTCTGCAAGAGCACGCCGCAGGTCGTGTACGAATCGCTCGAGTGCTTCGGCGGCAACGGCTACACGGAAGACCTGCCCATGGCGCGCCTCTATCGCGAGGCCCCGCTCAATGCGATCTGGGAAGGCTCCGGCAATGTGATGGCGCTGGACGTGCTGCGCGCGGCCGCACGCCAGCCGGAAGCGACTCTGGAGACGGTGTCGGCTCTGGTGCGGACGGCGTCGAAGGCCTACGACGTCGGGCCGCTGGCGGTGACTTTGGAGCGCACGCTGAAATCGCCCGATGCCGAGCGCCGCGCCCGCTTCCTGTGCGAGGGCCTGGCGCGCATCGCCGCGTTGGCGGCGCTGGCCGAGGCCAATTCGCCCTTCGCCGAACTCTACGGTGACGCGCGCCTGAAGGGCGGCCTGACGCAATTCGGCACCGCCGACCTCAGCGGTGCCGAAACCGCCCTGATGGATCGCGCGCTCGCGGCGTGACGCGGGCCGCTCGCCGCGCCGGACCGCCGTCCCCGTGAACGACACCTTCCTCTTCGCCATCGACTGGGGACTGCGCGGCGGCGCGGCGGCGCTCACCGTGCTGATCGCGGCGATGCTGCTGCGCGAGCATGGGCGCGAGACCTCGGCGCGGCTGGGGGCGCTGTTCGCCGTCGGCACCGCCGCCTACGCCATCACTTCGGCGGCGGCCTTTCGCGGGCACTCCGATCCCGTCGCGGTTCCCCTCCTCGCCCTCAGCGCCGGCAACAACGTCGTCTTCTGGCTCCTGGCGGCGGCGCTGTTCGACGATGCCTTCCGGCTGCGCTGGTGGCATGCCGGACTGTGGCTGCTGCTGGTCGTGCTGGGCACGGCGCAGTGTCTCGTCTTCTCGCCGCCGGCGCCTGCGGCGGAGGGCCTGGGTCTCGCGCTCACCCTCTCGTCGCTGGGATTCGCGGCTCTCGCGATCGCGCGCACCGTCGTCTCCTGGCGCGCCGACCTGGTCGAAGGGCGGCGGCGCCTGCGGGTCTTCATCGTCGGCGCCTCGGCGGCCTACATTGCCATCGCCGCCGTCTTTCAGCTCGCGGGCGCGCGTCCGGGATCGGCCGCGCCCAGCGTCGCCGGTGCGATCGGGCTGCTGGCCATCTCCGCCATCGTCGCCTGGTCCCTGCTGCGTCTCTCCGGCAGCCAGGTGCTGTTCGTCTCCACCGCGACCGCGCCCGGACGCCCGGATGCATCGCCCGGGCTCGCGGCCGAGGCCCCGGCCGGGCCGGGCCGGCCGGCCGCGCCTGGTGATCCCGCCGACCGGACCCTGCTGGCCGCCCTCGACCGCAGCATGACCCTGGACCGGGTCTATCGTCAGGAAGGGCTCACCATCGGCAGCCTCGCCCAGGCTCTCGGCCTGCCGGAATACCGGCTGCGGCGGCTGATCAACCAGGCGCTGGGCTACCGCAACTTCAACAACTTCCTGAACAGCTACCGGATCGCCGAGGTGAAGGCGGCTCTGGCCGATCCCGCCCAGGTGCAGGTGCCCGTGCTCACCCTGGCGCTGGACGCGGGCTTCAGTTCGCTGGGCCCCTTCAACCGGGCCTTCAAGGCCGCGACCGGGATGACCCCGAGCGAATACCGGCGCCTGCAGGGGAACGCCGCCGGAACATCGGCCACCACTCCCGGAATTGGGCCGTCGATTCCGGAGTCGGCTAGCGTTTCTTCGAAATCGGCGAGAGGAATGTCACCGGCTCCCTAGGCTGCGGCGCGAAATCGCCGTCCTGGAGAGCCGCCAATGATCCGCCTTCCCCGCCCTGCCGTCGCGATCCTGTCGCTCGGCCTTGCCCCGCTGGCCTTGGCCGGCTGCGGCCCGGTCCATCGCGCAGCCGAAGTCGCAACGGGCTTCGTCAGCCATCAGCTCTGCTCGGCGGCGTTCGTGTCCGGCCTCGATCCCGAAGCCTTCTACGCCGAAGGGGTTGCCCCGACCCTGGGTCCCGTGAAGGGTATGGTTGGGCATCGCGTCGACCGCGAACATCGGGCGGTGACCTCGACCTTCATCGGCGTCGAGAGCCAGGCCGTCTATCGCGGACCCTACGGCTGCCTGGTGCTGCGCGGCCCCGAGCCGCCGGCCGAACCGGTCGCGCAGGTCCAGCCTGCCCCGCCATTGCTGCCCGCGATCGCCGGCCCCGACCTGGTCGAGCCCGGCGATCCCGCCCTCAAGGCCGCCCTCGACCGCGCCTTCGAGGAGCCGTCGGCCCCGCATCGCGGGACCAAGGCGGTCGTGATCGTGCGCGACGGGCGAGTCATCGCCGAGCGCTACGCGCCGGGATACGGCATCGACACGCCGCAGATCGGCTGGTCGATGACCAAGTCGGTGACCAACGCGCTGATCGGCATCCTGGTCCGGCAGGGCAAGGTGTCGGTCGACGGCCCCGCCCCCATTGCCGCCTGGGCCGATCCCGGCGATCCGCGCCACGCCATCACGATCGACAACCTCCTGCGGATGACCAGCGGCCTCGATATCGGACAGTCCCTCACGTCGAGCGCGACCGACGCCTTCGATCCCTCGGCACGGATGGTCTATGCCGAACGCGACATGGCGGGCTTCGCCGAGCGCGCGCCGCTGCGCTTCGCGCCGGGTTCGCAATGGAACTACACCAACGGCAACACGCTGCTCCTGTCGCGCATCGTCCGCGACAATGCTGGCGGCACGGCAGCCTCGACCCTGGCCTTTGCCCGTCGGGAGCTGTTCGACAAGCTCGGCATGGAGCATGCGACCCTGGAGTTCGACGCCACCGGCACGCCCATCGGCTCCAGCCACATGCTCGCCTCGGCGCGCGACTGGGCGCGTTTCGGGCTGCTGTTCCTGAACGACGGCGTGGTCGGCGGCGAGCGCCTGCTGCCCGAAGGCTGGGTCGACTACTCCGCGCGCCCGACGCCGCACAGCGAGGCCTACGGTTACGGCGCGGGCTTCTGGACCAATCGCGGCAAAGGCGAGGGAGCGCGCTACCGCATCGCCACCGGCATACCGGCCGACAGCTTCATGGCGCGCGGCGCCTACGGCCAGTACGTGGCGATCGTGCCGTCGCAGCGGCTCGTCGTGGTACGCCTCGGCATGTCCTTCGCCGGACGCACCGACGTCGAGACGATCGGCCGCCTGATCGCCGATGTCGCGGCCCTCACGGCGCACAAGGGAGAGTAGCGCTGCAAGCATTGCCCGATGCTTGCAGGCCCGGCGGGCGGCCGCCAATATCGCCGCCCATGAAAAAGATCTTCACTGCGTGCCTCGGTACCGAGACCAACACTTTCGCCGCCATTCCCACCGGACATCAGCTCTTCGAGGATACCTGCCTCTTCCGCAAGGGCAGCTATGGCAAGGATGTGCCGATGTTCGGCGCACCGCTTGCAGTATGGCGCCAGCGCGCCGAAGCCAAGGGCTGGCAGGTCGTCGAGAGCCTCTGCGCCTTTGCCCAGCCGGCCGGCAAGACGGTGAAGAAGGTCTACGAGGCCTTCCGTGACGAGATCATCGCCGACCTGAAGGCAGCCATGCCGGTCGATGCGGTGTTCCTCTCCTGCCACGGCGCCATGGTGGCCGAGGGCTATGACGACTGCGAAAGCGACCTGCTGGCCCATGTGCGGCAAGTGGTCGGGCCGGACATCCCGATCGGCGTCGAATTCGACCTGCATTGCAACATCGGCGAAGGCACCCTGCGCGACGCCACCGTGCTGGTGCTGTTCAAGGAATATCCGCACGTCGACGTGTCCGACCGCGCCGAGGATGTGTTCAAGGTGATGGAAGGCGCCATCGAGGGCCGCACCAAGCCAGTGATGGCCACTTTCGACTGCAAGATGATCGGCGTGTTCCATACCACGCGCCAGCCCATGCGGTCCTTCGTCGACAAGCTGTCGGCAATGGAGGGCAAGGACGGAATCCTGTCGCTGTCCGTCGCCCACGGCTTCCCGTGGTCCGACATCGCGGAGATGAGCTCCAGGATCATCGCCATCACCGACAACGACAAGGTGAAGGCGGAGAAGGTTGCGCGCGAGCTCGGCATGGAGTTCTTCGCCATGCGCGACAAGACGCAGCCGCCCTACGTCTCGCTCGAGACAGCCATGGCCCGCATCTCCTCGCACAACCAGCCCAAGCCGATGGTTCTGGCCGACGTGTCGGACAATGCCGGCGGCGGCGCGGCCTCGGATTCGACCTTCATCCTGCAGGCGCTGCTCGACAGGAAGGTGAAGGATGCCGCGATCGCCATGTTCTGGGATCCCGGCGCCGTGAAGCTCGCCTTCGAGGTCGGCGAGGGCGCGGAGCTCGACATCCGCCTGGGCGGCAAGCTCGGGCCGCAGTCGGGCCAGCCGGTCGACGCGCGCGCCAAGGTGCTGAAGCTCGCCCGCGAGGTCACCATCCAGTTCGGCGGCGCCCGCAAGGGCGTCAACGCGATCGGCGACGCGGCGGCGCTGCAGATCGATGGCGTGACGGTGATCGTCAACACCAAGCGCAGCCAGTGCCACAGCCTCGACTGCTTCACCAAGCTCGGCGTCGATCCCTCGACCAAGAAGATCGTGGTGGTGAAGTCCATGCAGCACTTCCACGCCGCCTACGCACCGATCGCGAGCGAGGTGGTGTACGTGGCCGCGCCGGGCGCCCTGGTGCCGGACTGGTCGCTGCTTCCCTACAAGAAGGCCAGCAAGGCGCAGTGGCCGTTCGTGGCCAATCCGCACGCCGCCGCATGACCGCCCGGCGCCGCTGCGGCGGCGCCAGGACGACATCGCATCATCGTGCTCGACAGGCGCGCTCCCGACGGAGCGCGCTTTCCTTTTTTGCGCCCGCCCCGCCGAACCGACGCACCTTGGCGACGGTCACGCTCCTCCGCGTAACATTGCGATCTTTCCGGATGCGTTACGCAGTGGGCGCCAGTGGACGCCGGTCAGTAGCTGAAGCCCGATGGCACCTTGCAAGGCGGCTCCGTCGAGGCCTTGCACGACCACGGCTTCGCGAGCAGGAGCGCCTGTTCGCCCAGCGCGCCCTCCTCAGCGATATGGCTAACTGCCCGCGCCTGGAGCACGCCGGCCGTCGTGGAGGTCGCGATGACCGCCAGTATCAGCATTGCGGCGAACGTCAGCAGATCGCGCATGCCCGCGCTCCGACCCAGGCCTGCGCCGGCCGTCCAATCGGGCTTACACGCCCCAGCGGTACTGCTGTACGGGCCCCGGCACGTAAGGAGCGCTTTCGATCGAAGTCGCCTGTGTCGCGCGAGCCTGAAGAACCCCGGCCGTCGTGGACGTAATCATCACGGCGCCGACCAGCATCGCGGCGGCCATCAGAATATGACGCATCTTCCCTATCCCCAGTTTCAAATCGTCCAGGCTCCCATTGCCTGGTGACGTCCGCGACGAGCGCGGGCGCCGGGCCGAAAATTGACCTGGCGCTTTGTATCAAAGCCCGGACGTGGAATCCGCTGTCGAAGTGTAATAATGGTATGCGGCCGCCGGCCGAGGGGACCGGGAAAGCGCGGTCTTTCAAGGCGTTTACAGAACGCGGACTCATTGGTATGTTCCGCCGCGTCGCGGCCGGGAGTGGCCGTTTTGTCGTTTTATATCAACGGCTTAACGAGAACCCGCCCGGCATAGGGGTCGCGATTCATGAAGATTCTCACCGGCAACAGCAATCGTCCGCTGGCGGAAGCCATTTCCGCCAAGCTTGCCCTGCCGCTCGTGAAGGCAAACATCCGGCGGTTCTCGGACAACGAGATCTTCGTCGAGATCCTGGAAAACGTGCGCGGCGAGGACGTGTTCGTCATCCAGTCGACGAGCTTCCCGGCCAACGACCATCTGATGGAGCTCCTGATCACCATCGATGCGCTGCGCCGCAGCTCGGCGCGCCGCATCACCGCGGTGATCCCCTACTACGGATACGCCCGCCAGGACCGCAAGACCGGCTCGCGCACGCCGATCTCGGCCAAGCTGGTCGCCAACCTGATCACCAACGCCGGCGCCAACCGCGTGCTCACGCTCGACCTGCATGCCGGCCAGATCCAGGGCTTCTTCGACATCCCGCTCGACAACCTCTATGCCGGGCCCGTCTTCTCCAAGGACATCATCGAGACGCTGGGCAACCGCAACCTGACCGTGGTGTCGCCGGACACCGGCGGCGTGGTGCGCGCCCGCGCCATCGCCAAGCGCATCGACGCCGACCTCGCCATCATCGACAAGCGCCGCGAGGCGGCGGGCGTCAGCGAGGTCATGAACGTCATCGGCGACGTGAAGAGCCGCGACTGCATCCTGATCGACGACATCGTCGATTCGGCCGGCACGCTCTGCAATGCCGCCGTCGCGCTGATGGACCACGGCGCCAAGTCGGTCTGCGCCTATGTCACCCACGGCGTGCTGTCGGGCGGCGCGGTCGCGCGCGTCGCGGCCTCGCCGATCGAGAAGATGGTGATCACCGATTCGATCCAGCCGACGGAAGCCGTGCGCGTGTCGCCGAACGTGCGGCCGCTCAGCATCGCCAGCCTGATGGCCGAGGCGATGAAGCGCATCGCCGACGAGACGTCGGTATCGAGCCTGTTCGACTGACGAGGGAATTCCACGAGATCCGGCGATGGGCACCCCTGGAGGCCCCGCCGCGATGAAGAGAGCAACAGAGAGATCATAGGAGAAGTTGAAATGGCAGAGACGACAAAGGTC
Organism: Pseudomonadota bacterium; assembly: GCA_018240685.1. GTDB lineage: Bacteria > Pseudomonadota > Alphaproteobacteria > Reyranellales > Reyranellaceae > Reyranella. Next base: position 21,601 of record JAFEFG010000007.1, read on the forward strand.
GTCGCGAAGAAGCGGGACCGGGCCGGCAAAGGGGGCGCCCGTTCCAGCCGTCGCGACGGACTGATTCCCGCCGTGATCTACGGCGACAAGCAGGCCCCTCTCATGATCGCCGTGGAGCCGAAGATGCTCCTGCGCGAGATCCACAAGGAGGGCTTCCTCAATCACCGGATGCAGATCGACGTCGAGGGCACGCCCGTCGACGTGCTGCCGCGCGACGTGCAGGTCGATCCGGTGACCGATCGTCCTCTGCATCTCGACTTCCTGCGCATCGGACCGAACTCGATCATCACCGTGCAGGTCCCGGTGCACTTCAAGAACGAGCTGGCATCGCCCGGCATCAAGCGCGGCGGCGTGCTGAACATCGTCATGCACGAGATCACGGTGCGCACCAAGCCGGACCTCATCCCCGAGTATTTCGAGGTTGACCTGACCGGGCTCGAGATCGGCCATTCGATCCACATCTCCGCGCTCAACATCCCCGAGGGCGTGAAGATGGTGACGCGCGAGAGCAACGCCACCGTTGCCACGATCGCGGCCCCGACCGTCGTGCGCGAAGCGGCGGCGCAGGGCCCCGAAACCGGCGCGGCGACGGAAGCGGCGGCTCCGGCAGCCGGCGCGGCGGCCCCTGCGGCGGCAGGCGCTGCGGCAGCGGGCGCAAAGGCTCCGGCTCCGGCCAAGAAGTAAGGGGCGTTCGCGCCCCGACTTCCCATGCTGCTGCTGGTCGGCCTCGGCAATCCCGGGCCGCGCTACGCGGGGCACCGGCACAATGTCGGATTCATGGCGGTGGACGAGATCGTCCGCCGCCGTGTCTTCTCAGCCTGGCGCACGCGCTTCAACGGCGAGGTGGCCGAGGGTCATCTCGGTGGCGAGCGTACGCTCGTGCTGAAGCCCATGACCTACATGAACGAGTCGAGCAAGGCCGTGGGCGAAGCGGTGCGCTTCCTCAAGATCCCGCTCGACCGCGTCGTGGTGTTCCACGACGAGCTCGACCTTGCCCCCGGCCGGGTGCGCATGAAGAAGGGCGGCGGCGCCGGCGGCCACAACGGCCTGCGCGACATCGACGCCCATGTCGGCAACAACTATCGCCGTGTGCGCATCGGCATCGGCCATCCCGGGCACAAGGACCTGGTGCTGCACTGGGTGCTGCGCGACTTCGAGCCCGATGAGCGCGATTCCAGGGACGGCTGGCTGCCCAAGGTGCTGGCCGCGCTTGCCGAGGAAGCGGCGCTGCTGGTCGAGGGAACGGCCAAGGGCGACGAGAAATACATGAGCCGGGTGGCGCATCTCGCGCCGCCTCCTGACCTGCCGGCCCGCCTCGACATCAAGGGCCTGCACAGCAAAGAGTAGAGCATGGGTTTCAATTGCGGAATCGTCGGCCTGCCCAATGTCGGCAAGTCGACCCTGTTCAACGCCCTGACCGCCACCCAGGCGGCGCAGGCAGCCAACTATCCCTTCTGCACCATCGAGCCCAACGTGGGCCGCGTCGCCGTGCCCGATCCGCGGCTCGACAAGCTCGCCGTCGCGGCGCAATCCGCCAAGATCGTGCCGACCCAGCTGGAATTCGTCGACATCGCCGGATTGGTGAAGGGCGCCAGCAAGGGCGAAGGCCTCGGCAACCAGTTCCTCGGCAACATCCGCGAGGTCGATGCCATCGCCCACGTGCTGCGCTGCTTCGAGGACGGCGACGTCACACACGTGGCCGGCAGCGTCGATCCCATCCGCGACGCCGAGATCGTCGAGACCGAGCTGATGCTGGCCGACCTCGAAAGCCTCGAGAAGCGCCTGCCCAACCTCGAGAAGCGCGCCAAGGGCGGCGACAAGGAAGCTGCCGCCGAAGCGCCGGTCGTCAGGAAGGCGCTCGACGCGCTGCGCGACGGCAAGCCCGCCCGCGCCGCCCAGATCACCGAGGACGAGCAGCCCGTCTTTGCCCGCCTGCAGCTCATCACCGCCAAGCCGATGATGTACGTGCTGAACGTGGAGGAGGCGTCCGCCGCATCAGGCAACGCCCACAGCGCCAAGGCCGAGGCCTGGGCCAAGGAGCGCGGCATCCCCTCGGTCGTGATCTCGGCGGCCATCGAGGCCGAGGTGGCGCAGCTGCCGGCCGAGGACCAGGGCGACTATCTCGCCTCGCTCGGCCTCACGGAGACCGGCCTCGCCCGCGTGGTGCGGGCGGGTTACGCGCTGCTCGACCTCGTCACCTTCTTCACCGTGGGCCCGAAGGAGGCGCGCGCCTGGACCGTCCGGCGCAACGCCAAGGCCCCCGAAGCTGCGGGCGTCATCCATACCGACTTCGAGAAGGGCTTCATCCGCGCCGAGACCATCGCCTACGACGACTACGTGACGCTTGGCGGCGAAGCCGGCGCCCGCGATGCCGGCAAGCTGCGCCTCGAAGGCAAGGACTATGTCGTGAAGGACGGCGACGTCTTCCACTTCCGCTTCAACGTCTGACGCCTCTTCCCGCGCCTCCCGCGCAGTGGGGGATGATCCCGACGTCCTCGCGCCGCAGACGGTAAGGACCGGAATCGTCGGTCCGGCCCCACCGGGCTTAAGAAGGGTGAGCCATGTCCCGCTCACCCCGGCTGCCAGCCACTGCGATCCGCTTCCGCCCGCGCGACACGCCCTTGCCGACGCTGATCGCCGATCTTCGCCGCGCGGCCCGCGGTAGTCGCGGCCGTCGCCTGACGATCAGCGTCTACGGCCGTCGCGGGAAGTTCGCGACGACGACGATCCTGCGCCGGTTCGGCTCCTGGAACGCCGCTCTCGAAGCGGCAAACCTGCCCATCGGTCAGCGCTGGGCCATCCCCGACAGCGAGCTGCTCGAGAATCTGGCTGCCGTCTGGCGCAGGCTCGGGCGCCAGCCGACCGGACGGGAGATGACGAAGAAGAAGGGCCGCTCGCGCTTCTCGCTCTCCACCTACAAGAAGCGCTTCGGCGGCTGGCACGCCGCCCTCAGGGCTTTTGCGCGGTTCGAACGCCACTCGATGGAGGGCAGGCCCCGCCGGCCGCACAAGACGCGGCCGCCTGCCGTCGTCCGCAGCATCCGGACGCCGCGCACGATCGGCTGGCGTCTGCGCGCCGCTGTCCTGATCCGCGACAACTGTCTTTGCCGCATGTGCGGCGCGAGTCCCGCCAAGGACCCCGCCGTCACGCTGCACGTCGATCACGTCAGGCCGTGGTCGAAAGGCGGCCCGACGACGCTCGACAATCTCCAGACGCTCTGTTCGGTCTGCAACATCGGCAAGGGCGATCTCCTGCCGGGGCGCGGGCGCAAGGCGGCGGCGTCCCGCCGGACGCCGCCATCCCACGCATCAGGCCGCGCTCAGGGCGCGACGCCGAACTTGTAGGTCACGCCCGCCAGCAGGGAGATATTGTTGTTGTTGTAGCTGGTGGGATTGGTCGTGCCGTAGTAGCGCGTCTCGAGATTGAACCGCACGTTGGGGGCGGCATTGAAGCCCAGGCCCGCCATCGCCTGGTAGGCGAACTGCGTCGAGCACATGGTGCACCCGGCCGACACCGAGGGATCGATGAAGGCGAGGCCGATGCCGCCGCCGACATAGGGGACGAACTTCGCTCCCGGCGTGATGTCGTAGAGGGCATTGGTCATCAGCGAGAACTGGTTGATCTGGCCGTTCACGTAGGTGACCGCGCCGGGATAGTTCACCCACCCCGACGAGTTGTTGTGGCGATAGAGCCCTTCCACCTCGAGGCGCGGACCGACAAAGTCGTAGCCGATCTTGCCGCCCAGAGCGTAGCCGGTTTGCGATTGATAGCTGCCGCTGGTCAGCAGCCAGTTGAGGCCGGTCTCGATCCCGACATAGGTTCCGGGCTTCGCAACGGCTCCGTCCTGGGCATGAGCCATCGTCACGGGCAGGGCGAAGAGGGCCGCCGCGCCCAACAGGAACTTCTTCATTATATACTCCTTGACCACGCAGACAGTTGGCGAACGACATGCTCGTCCGCGGCGCGCGCTGGTGGCGCCGCAAGGACGATTTCGTCAGGACGATTGTGAGGAAGAAAGAAGGCGGAATGCCGGCGGCGCAAATCCGATCGGTGTGACCTGATCGTGACAAGTCGCTTCCCGGCTCTCGACGAGATGGAGAGCCGGCAGCATCAGCCCTCGCGGACGGTCCTGCAAGCGTGCGCGCCTTCGTTCACGGGAACCGACGGCACCGTCGACACGCAGCATCTCGAAGACGGAGCGCTTCAGATCGTTGTAGCGGTGCATCCCAGAGGAAGACGTGCCGCTCGAGCAGCGTCGCTCGTGCGATGCCGACCGTCCGGGTCATTCCGCCCGAAAGCTCCGGGGGATGGCGATTTCCAGCGTCTCCGGCCTATCGCTCGCCGAGCCACTCGGACCACAGTCCCTTGCGCGCCTGCCGCGCCAGGCTTTCGAAATGCGCGATCTTTGCGCCCGCATCCTTGTCGCCCGGCGGCGTGTCCGCGAGGTCGACGCCATAGGCGAACCCGTCCTCCACCAGCCGCAGGCCGATGTCGTGCGGCTGCGCCTTGCTGCCGGTCGGCCATTCGGCGGTGATCGTGCACTGCGCGACGAGATTGCAGGCGTGATCCCAGCGCACGGGCTGGCAGGCGATGTGATGATCGCCGGCCGTCAGAAGATCCTCGAGCGCAGCCCGGGCGCGCATGCCAGCCATCGTCTCCTGACCGGTGAACTTGTTGCGCAGCTCCGGCGTCTGGATACCCCACAGCCGGATGTGCGCCTTCAGGCCCACGCCCGAAAGCGTGTCGCCGTCGATGGCATAGGCTTGGCCTTCCCAGCTCTTCGGCAGCGCCGCCTGCGGGCCGCCGCAGCCGGGGCCGGGCGGTTCGCCACGGGGATGCGGCTGGGCGAGAACCGGAAGGGCGAAGGCGGCCGACAAGGCCGTGGCGAGCAGGAGGGTGCGCATCGTCATGAACTCAGCCGGGGTTTTATGGCGGATTTCCGGCCGAGTCCGCAAACGATGGCGGCGGCTATCCCCAAAGGCCGACGTGGTCTGCCGCGTAGACTTCGAGCGGACGCGGCAGCCTGCCGGTCAGCGCCTGCACGTCGCCCGTCACCCCGGCCGTCCAGCCCTCGCGCACGGGATGGAAGATCGACGCCAGGAAAGCGGCATAGTCGGGCGCCAGTCCGGCCGCGACGAGGCCGTCGATGAAAGTCCGATCATCGACCGCCGTATAGACGATCTCCCGCCCCAGGGCCCTGGACAGGATCGCCGCCGCCTCCGCATAGGAAAGAGCCTGCGGCCCGGTGAGGTTGAACGCCTTGCCGTCGAAACGGTCGCTGGCGAGCGCTGCCGCGGCGCTGGCGGCAATGTCGCGCGCATCGATGAAGCTCGACTTGCCGTCGGCAGCCGGTACCGCAATCACGCCCCGGCTCACGCCCGCGCGCCAGAAGGTATGGAAATTGTCCGCAAACCAGTTGGGCCGCAGGATCACGAAGGGAACAGCGCCGCGTTCCAGCGACAGCTCGAGCTGCCGATAGGGGATGTTGTCGTCGGCATCGGCGCCGAGAACGGAGAGCAGCACGACCTTGACCTTGCGACGCGCGGCCTCCTGCAGGACCGGCCGCACAAGCCCGACGATGTCCAGGGTGCCGGCCGGCACCAGCACGAACACACGGTCGACGCCCTCGAAGGCGGGCGCGATCGTCGACGGATCGGCGTAGTCGAAGTGCACGGGCTCCGCGCCGGGCATGGACGCCGCCTGACGCGAGGCCGCCCTGACCTGCTGACCGCCGGCAACGAGCGCGGCGACAAGCGGCGCGCCGATCGTGCCGGTCGCTCCCAGCACGAGGATCCTGCCGATCATTTGTCTCTCCCAGGTTGTTGGTCTCAAATAGAGAGTACGGATAGATTAGAGATCGACGGACCCGCGTAAAGAAGGCAGGATTCCGGGAGATAGGAACAGCGAAGGAACCAAAGCGATGGCTTCCGGCCGACCCAAGCCCGCCAAGGCGACGCCCGACAGCGCCGTCGCGCTGCTACGGATCTACAGGCAGGCCGGCATGTCGATGGCGCGCTGTCCCATCCGCGACGTCCTCGACGGGATCGGCAGCAAATGGAGCACGCTCCTGCTCATGACGCTCGCCGAACGCACCCACCGCTTCGGCGAGCTGCGGCGCGCCGTGCCCGACATCTCGCAGAGGATGCTGACGCAGACGCTGCGCGACCTGCAGCGTGACGGACTTGTCCGGCGCGAGGTGCTGCCGACCCTGCCGCCGAGCGTCGAGTACAGCCTGACGCCGCTTGGACGAACGCTGCTGGAACCGCTGGCGCTGCTCGTCCATTGGGCCGACTCCCATCACGCCGCGATTCGCGCCGCCCGGTCGGCGTTCGAGCGCAAGGCGGCCTGACGGTCGTATGCAGCCGCCGCCCGACCCGCTCACCGTCCGATGCTGACCCGAATGCGGAATTCCGATCGTGGCGCTGTCGCCTCCCAGGGACGCGCGAGCTGGAGCGCCAGCGCGGTATCGCCGCCACCCGTCAGGAGATAGCGGAAAGTCCGGAGCCCGCCACCGCCGAGGCCGGTGCCCGCGGCGGGCTCGAAATCGTCGGATTGAGGTCGGAGCATTTCGGGATCCGCCTGCGTCGCGCTCCAGCGGAAGCCCGTCGTCGGATTCTCCGCCAGCCGGATGACCAGTATGTCGCCAGGCCGGCCGGTTATGGTGCCGCCGTTGTGTCCCTCTCCGATCAGGATCTCGGCCATCGACGGAACTCCGTCTCAGGCCGAAGCCGCGGCGGGCGGCGTTTGCGTGGGCACGCCCGCTGCGGCGGCATGATCCGCCGCCGGATCGATGAGATGCACGGGCACCTCGGTGCCCGGCGGCACCGCGAGCGGCGCTGTGTCGGCGCCGGTGCCGGTTTGCGACGATGCCTGCAGGCCTTCCATTTCGGCCGGAGTCAGGTCGCGTGGTCTCGTCTCTGCCATCGAAGACCTCCGGGGCGCGCCTGGATCACCAGACGTACATCTCGTGGATCATGTTATCGGACTCCTGCCGATAGTTCACGTTGCCCTGCGTCTGGCGCGCATTGGCGCCGAGCATCGTAAAGGCCACGATCGCGCTGTCGGAGTTGTTGGCCAGCTTGACCCAGCCAACGCCGGCAACGCCGACCCACGAGTTGCGGTTCTCGTTGATCGACCAGAGCGCGTTGATCTTCTTGTTGTTCACCCAGGTCGAGGCGCCGATACCGCCAGCCGTCACGCCGCCGGACGATATCGCGGCGGCGGGCGGTTCGGCGGTAGGCGCGGCGGGAACGGCGGCCGCGCCGGCGGTTTCAGTCATTCCGGCTCCGGAAAGCATGTCTTGCTGGGGTGAGGTATCGGCCATGGTTCATCTCCTGTCCGTCAGAGCACGTAGATCTGCTTGATGACGCCGTTGTCCTGGTAGACGTTCACCGGACGCCCGCCTTCCTTGGCGGCCGCCAGCAGGCGGAGAAGATCGAAGAAGATGTTGTCGTTGTCCCAGGCGATCTTCCTCCAGCCGTATCCGTTGAGATAGGCCCAGGCGTTGCGATCCTGATCGATCGTCCAGAGGCCGACGACCTTCGTGTTGTTGAGCCAGCCCGTCTCGAGGATTCCCTCGACGGCCCACATGGTGGAGTCGATGCCGCATTGGCCGTAGGCGATGCAGAAGAAGCCCTGCTCTCCCCAGCCGGTTCCCCAGCTGTTCTTGCAGATCCAGAAGCCGCCGGCATCGCTGTAGCCGATCACGGAGATGCAGTGGCCGCCGGCCACGCCCCCCGAGACGTGCTTGTACACGCCGCTCTTGTAGGAGAAGAAGTCGTTGTAGACGGTGAAGCAGCTCGCGAGCGGGCCTTTCGTCGAGATCCATGTCTTCATGTCGGCCGCCGACGAGATCGTGTGCCACCCGCTGATCTTGGTGGCGCGGCTCGCCCAGTTCGAGCATTGCGCGCAGGCCTGCTGATGATCGGTATAGGGGAAGCAGGCCTCATCCGGCACGCCGGTGTTCTTGTAGCCGTCCATCGCCGGCGTCATGTACCAGCCGTTGCTGCAGCTCGCGCCGCTCGCCGGACCGATGCAGAAGAACAGCGAGGCTTCCGACAGGTCCACCGCCAGTCCGGGGTTGCCGCGCTGGATACGGATCATCGCCTCGACCGTAGCCGTGCTTCCGAACGAGACGCAGGAGCCGCAACCGCCCTGGTCGCGAATCGGCGTGATGTAGTTGTTGCCGCCGACATTGCGCCAGTCGTACGCGGCTGCGGCGGAGATGGTCGCCTTGAGCGCGCCGATCTTGGCCGCCGACGCCTGGTTGCGCTGCTCCAGGCTCTCCTCGCCGGGCCCGGGCGTATAGCCGAGACGGCGGGCCTGCTCGTCTTCGGAAAGCGCCGAAACAGATGTCTGCCCGGCGGTCCATCCGCCGTCTGCGGCTTGTATCAACGTATTGAGTTGACTGGGGTCGAGATCCGCCATGAGAACCTCCCTGTGCTCGGATGCGTCTTGAATTGCGTCCTGGTCGTCGAAGACAAAACCATCGAAGGCAAACGCGCCCATCCGCTGCGACGGAATCCGCACGCATTTCCCTGTTCGCGACTCGCCTCATCGGGCGGTCTGCGCCTTACGCGATGTCCTTGGAAGTCCCGGGTTCGTCGGGGGCGAACGACTCGGGAATCGGCAACACGCCGTTATTCCCGTCTGACCGTCACACGAACTGTGAACCGCACGCCTTACGCTTCATCCATTCCATCGTCATCCTCCCTACAAGAGTTCTGACTGCGCGATGGACAGCATTGAAGGTCATCGGACTCGTAAGCTCGAGCCCTCGATCAGGCGAGAGTCATTTTCGCATTACCCAATGAATGCGTCTCGCATCAGTTGTGACAAAGATGTGGCCACAACGTTGTTGGTGTGCGGCGAACCACCGGCCGCAACGGACTCAAACTGCCGCGACGACGACGTGCCGCGGACGGCAATGCTACGGCAACACCTTCTTCATCCAGAGGGCGGTCGCCTGCGCTTCCTGGCTGTCGCTCGCCTCGAGCTGCGCGATCACGCGATGGCGGTCCTCGAGGTCGCGGTTCTGGCTGAGCTTGGCTTTGACCTCGATGCGCGCGAGCGGCATGCGGAAGGCAACGAGGCCCTTGGTCTGCGCTTCGGCTGTGCCGGACGGCAGACGGTCGAGCGTCCAGGCGTCCGGTCCCGGGCCTTCGTAGACCGCGGTGAGTCTGGCCAGCACGTCGAGCGCGCCCTTGGTGTCGTCGATGATCGCCGGAGCGCCGTAGGCGTGGACGGTCACGTAGTTCCAGGTCGGCACCTTGGGACCCGGCGTATACCAGGTCGGCGAGACATAGGCGTGCGGCCCCCAGAACATGGCCATCGACAGGCTGCCTTCCGCGAACAGCATCCAGTGCGGGTTGGCGCGGGCCACGTGGCCGATCAACTGTCCGTGCTCGCTGCCATCGTCCTGCCAGAGCAGCGCGAGATGGCTCGCGAAGGGCGCACCATCCGGCCCGGTCGTCACCAGGAGCGCCCAGCCGTGGGCCTGCATGATCTCGCGGCCGGTCTGCTCGGACGCCTCAAAGAGCTTGGGGATATACATATCGGGCTTTCTCCGGCTCGCCCTGCGAGCGGACGGGTTGAATGGAGCCCGATTACCATGTCAGATGCGGCCCGCAACCGGGAGGTTTCTCATGGGTGAAGATATCCGTCTTAAGTCATCGGCCGGTGAAATCGGCGCCTATCTCGCCACGCCGAAGGGCACGCCCAAGGGCGGCATCGTGGTCATCCAGGAGATCTTCGGCGTCAACCACCACATCAAGGCGGTGACCGACAAGTTCGCGGCCGAAGGCTATCTCGCGATCGCGCCCTGCTTCTTCGATCACGTGAAGACCGGCGTCGAGCTCGGCTATACGCCCGACACCATCGCCGAAGGCCGCACGTACGTGACCGAACTCGGCTTCGACAAGCCGGTGGCGGATGTCGATGCGGCCATCGCGGAACTGAAGCGCCGCGGCGTCGGCAAGGTCGCCGTGACCGGCTTCTGCTGGGGCGGCACCATCACCTGGCTGTCGGCAACGCGGCTGAAGCCCGACGCGGCCATCGCCTACTACGGCGGCGGCATCTACGGCACCAAGAACGAGAAGCCGCAGGTGCCTACGATGATGCATTTCGGCGACAAGGACATGCACATCCCGATGGCGCATGTGGAGGAGCTCCGGAAACTGCATCCCGGCGTGCAGATCTTCGACTATCCGGCCGATCACGGCTTCCATTGCGACGAGCGCGGCTCCTACGACGCCACCGCCTCCAAGCAGGCGATGGCCCGTACGCTGGACTTCCTGAAGAAGCACGTGGGCTAAGGCTCATTGGAGCGCGCCACTCCAGTGGCGCATCTTCTTGTCCGCTCAACATTCCCATGAGCGCCACCGGGGTGGCGCGCTCCGATGAAGAAGCCAACCCAAAAGACCTTCACCCCGAACGCCCCCGGCCCCCTCAACGGGGTTCGCGTCGTCGACCTGTCGCGCCTGGTGGCCGGCAACGTGCTCACGCTGCAGCTCGCCGACTTCGGCGCCGAGGTCATCAAGGTCGAACCGCCGGAAGGCGATACGCTGCGCTCCTGGCGCGTGAAGAGCGTCGAAACGGCGTGGAAGGTCTACAGTCGCAACAAGAAGAGCATTGCGCTCGACCTGCGGTCCGATGCCGGCCGCGCCATCGTGCGCCAGCTCGCAGCATCGGCGGCGATCCTGGTCGAGAGTTTCCGGCCCGGTGTCCTGGAGGACATGGGCCTCTCGCCCGTGGCGCTGCACGAGATCAATCCCAAGCTGGTCGTCGTGCGCATCTCGGGCTGGGGGCAGGACGGACGCTACCGCCACAAGCCCGGCTTCGGCACGCTGATCGAAGGCTATAGCGGCTTCGCGTCGATGAATGGCTTCGCCGACCGCGAGCCGGTGCTGCCGCCGATGTATCTCGCCGACTGCATGGCGGCACTGAACGGCTACGGCGCAGTGATGGTCGCGTTGCGCGAAGTCGAGATCAACGGCGGGCGCGGCCAGGTGCTGGACCTGCCGCTGTTCGATCCCCTCTTCTCCATGCTCGGGCCACAGGCCGCCAACTACAGGCTCACCGGCGAGGTGAAGATGCGCACCGGCAGCCGCTCCACCAACGCCGCTCCGCGCAACGTCTACAGGACGCGCGACGGCCATTGGGTGTGCCTGTCGGCCTCGACCCAGGGCATGGCCGAGCGCGTGCTGGCGAAGATCGGCCATCCCGAGCTGATCAAGGATCCGCGCTTCGCCACCAACATCGAGCGCGTGAAGCATGGCGAGGAACTCGACCGGCTGATCGGCGACTTCGTCGGCGCGCGCGATCTCAAGGAGAACCTGGCGTATTTCGACGAGGCGGGCGTGACCATCGGCCCGGTCAACGACATCTCGCAGATCGTGCAGGACGACTACGTGCTGGAACGCGAGGCGCTGATCGAGATCCCCGACGAGGAGATGGGCGAGCTGCCCACGCATCCTGTGGTGCCGCGCTTCTCGGGCACGCCGGGCGCCCTGCGCGCGGCCGCGCCGCGGCTCGGCGAACACAACGAGGCGCTGCTGAAACCGCTGCTGGGCGACACCGAGTACGCCAAGCTATGTGACGCAGGCGTCATCTCGAAGGGGAGAAAGAAGTGAGCGCAGCCGCCGGCCGTCCGTTCCGTCCCGTCCCGCCGGTCTGGCGCTCGATCCTGTATGTGCCGGGCAACGTGCCGAAATTTATCGACAAGGCGCATGAGCGCGGCGCCGACTGCGTGCTGGTCGATCTGGAGGACAGCGTGCCGCCGCCGCAGAAGGCCGACGCGCGTGCCTTGCTGCCGGACACGATGAAGAAGGTCGTGCGCGGCGGCAGCGACGTCGCGGTGCGCATCAACCGGCCGCTGCGGCTTGCGATCCCCGACATCGAGGCGGCGGTGCGGCCCGGCCTCTCGGCGCTATTCGTCACCAAGGCCGAGAGCGTCCAGCATCTTGCCCTGCTCGACGAGGTGGTGAGCGAGCTGGAGCGCGAGCGCGGCATGGCGCCGGGCAGCGTGGGCCTTGCCGGCATGATCGAGCATCCGCGGGCGCTGGCGCAGATCCACGACATTGCCGAGCGGGCGCCCCGGCTCATCGCCCTGATGCTGGGCGGGGAGGATTTCGCCCTCGAGACCGGTTCCGTTCCGGGTGACGAAACCCTGGAGCTGCCCAAGCGGCTGGTGGCCTTTGCGGCCCAGGCGCATGGCGTGCCGATGATCGGCATCCTGGGGACCGTGGCCGACTATTCCGACCCCGACGCCTACCGCAAGAGCGCCGCGCGCGCGCGCCGCTTCGGTTTCTCGGGAGGCACCTGCATCCATCCCGGGCTGGTGAAGGCCCTGAACGAGGCTTTCACCCCGACCGCCGAAGACGTGGCTTATGCCGAAAAAGTGATCGCGGCCGACCGCGAGGCCGCGGCCGAGGGACGAGGCTCCTTTGCCGTCGACGGCAAGATGATCGATATCCCCGTGGTTGATCGGGCGCGGCGTCTGCTGGCCCGGCATGCGGCGATCCGCGATCGCATCCGGGGACGGCCTGCAGCCGGCGGTTGAGATCGCCGCATCGGACTGCAAAAATGAAGGCATTGGCGAAGCAATTTCCGCCCTGTATAGAGGCAGCGGGAACGAGTTGCACAAACTTCGGGAGCATCGTCCGGTTGTGGGTTACCGGGCGATGCATTCTATTTAGGGTGGAGGATGCGTCATCTGCTCGTCGCCGCAGCTTTGCTGCTGGCCGCGCTGATCGTCACGCTGGGTGCGGCGACTGTGCTGGAGAACATGGCGGCATCCCAGCGTCGGCAGCCGGAGCACCCCTATGCGCCCGGCGGTGGCCCGGCGAACGAGCCGCCCCTGCTCACCAAGCCTCCGCTGCCTGAGCAGTCACGCAGCCTGAGCCTGCTGGTCCGCCGCAGCTAACGCACCGAAACACAGCCACAACGAAAAACGCGCGGCCCCAAGGACCGCGCGTCAACGAAGGGTCCGGCCGCGGCGAGAGCGGCCGTCGCTCTTTCGATCAGTGCTTGTCCGCCCAGATGGCGCGCTTGGTCGCGTACATCAGGCCGGCCAGGGCCAGCATGAACAGGATGGCGCGGATGCCGGTACGGTTGCGGGCCTCGAGGTGGGGCTCCGACGCCCAGGCCAGGAACGTCACCACGTCCGACGCCTCCTGCTGCAGCGTCGCCTTGGTGCCGTCGACGTAGGTGACCTTGTCGTCGGCGAGCGGCGCCGGCATCGCGATGCGATGGCCGAGGAAATGCAGATTGAAGTTGTCGTCCTTGGAGACGTTGAACTCCTTGATCTGCTCGGGCGTCAGCTTGTCGTAGGGAACGTAGCCGGTGAGGATGCCGTAGACGTAGTTCGGTCCGCCCTCGCGCGCCTTGACGATGACGCTGAGGTCGGGCGGCGCCTTGCCGCCGTTGGCGGCGGCCGCGGCCAGTTCGTTGGGGAAGGGCGCCTTGAAATGATCCGACAGCCGGCCGGGACGCTCGATGGGCGAGCCATCGTCCGACAGGGCCGGAACCTGCACCTCGGCCGCGATCGCCTTGGCCTGGTCTTCGGTCAGGCCGAGCTCGGTCAGGTTGCGGTAGTAGAGCAGGTTCATCGAATGGCAGGCCGAGCAGACCTCCTTGTAGACCTGGAAGCCGCGCTGGGCGGCGGCGCGGTCGTAGGTGCCGAACGGCCCCTGGAAGCTCCACTCGTGATGCGGCAGCGGCGGCATGTCCTCCGCGGCGATGGCGGCGGCGCCGGCCGAGAGGGCGAACGCCGTCGCGCCCGCCAGGATCAGTCGTTGCATCGATAGCTTGATGGACATGGGCTCACCCCGCCTTCTTCTTGAGCACCGCTTCGGCGATGCTGGACGGCAACGGCAGAGGCCGTTCGATCTTGCCCAGGACCGGCAGCAGGATGAGGAAGTGGAAAAAGTAGTACACCGTGGCCAGCCGCGATGCCGGCACGTACCAGCCCTCCGGCGGATGTGCGCCGCAGATGCCGAGCAGGATCACGTCGGCCACCAGCAGGAGCACGAACCACTTGTAGATCGGCCGGAAGGTGCAGGACCGTACGCGCGACGTGTCGAGCCACGGCAGCGCGAACAGGACCGCGATGGCGCCGAACATGCAGATGACGCCGCCGAGCTTGTCCGGGATCGCGCGCAGGATCGCGTAGAACGGCAGGAAGTACCATTCGGGCACGATCTCGTTCGGTGTCACCAGCGGGTTGGCAGGAATGTAGTTCGCCACGTCACCCAGCGTGTTCGGCATGAAGAACACGAAGAGCGCGTAGACGATCAGGAAGCACACCACGCCGAAGCCGTCCTTCATCGTGTAGTACGGATGGAACGGCACGGTGTCCTGCGGCCCCTTCGGGTCGATGCCGAGCGGGTTGTTCGACCCGTGCACATGCAGCGCCACGACGTGCAGCGCCACCACGGCCACGATGATGAACGGCAGCAGGTAGTGCAGCGCAAAGAAGCGGTTCAGCGTCGGGTTGTCGACCGCAAACCCGCCCCACAGCCACGTCACGATCGAATCGCCCACCACTGGAATGGCCGAGAACAGATTCGTAATGACCGTCGCCCCCCAGAATGACATCTGGCCCCAGGGGAGGACGTATCCCATGAAGGCAGTCGCCATCATCAGCAGGAGGATGACGACGCCCAGTATCCACAGCAGCTCACGCGGGGCCTTGTAGGAGCCGTAGTAGAGGCCGCGGAAGATATGGATGTAGACGGCGATGAAGAAGAACGACGCGCCGTTCATGTGCAGGTAGCGGATCAGCCAGCCCGACGGCACGTCGCGCATGATGCGCTCGACCGAGTTGAAGGCGAGTTCCGCGTTCGGCTGGTAGTTGGTCGCCAGCACCACGCCGGTGGCGATCATCAGCACCAGCATCACCGTCGCGATGGCGCCGAAATTCCAGAAGTAGTTGAAATTCCGGGGCGTCGGGAAGGTGTGATACTCCTTCTCGATATACGAGAAGATCGGCAGGCGGTGATCGATCCAGGCGATTACCTTGTTGTTGAAGACCGGCGGAGCGCCGTGTGACGAGGCCATTCTGCTTAGCTCCAGTGGCGTTCAGAGGCGGCGATCAGCCGATGCGAACGAGGGTGTCGGTCGTGAACAGGTAACCGGGAACCGCGAGGTTCTTCGGCGCGGGGCCTTTGCGGATACGCCCCGACGTGTCGTACTGCGACCCGTGGCAAGGGCAGAACCAGCCGCCGTACTCGCCGCGCGGATCGCCGGGCTTGTTGCCGAGCGGCACGCAGCCGAGATGGGTGCAGACGCCGATCACGATCAGCCATTCCGGCCGCACCTTCTTGGCGAGGTCGGTCACGCGCGCATTGTCGGTCTCGGGATCGGGCAGTTCGGAGAGCTTCACGTCCTCCGCTTCCTTGATCTCCTCCTTGGTGCGGTGGCGGATGAAGACCGGCTTGCCGCGCCACTTCACGGTGACCGCCTGACCAACGGCGATCGACTTCACGTCAATCTCGGTCGTCGACAGCGCCAGCGTATCGGCGGCGGGATTGAGGTTGTTGATGAAGGGCCACGCCACCGCGATTGCGCCCACGGCACCCATGGCGCCGGTTGCGACCATCAGGAAGTCGCGCCGCGTCGGGTCGCCGTGGTCGCCGGCCGGAATGCTGCTTGAAGCCATTGCTCGATACGTCCCCCCGAGGAGTTCAGGCTTATAGACGAGAAAGCACCTTTTGTTTCAAGGCTCTGCTTAGTCGCAGGCGCGAACGAGTCCGCGCTGTGACAGCGTGCCGCACACCCTTCTTTCCGCGCCGCGGACGGCGGTAGGAGGAGGCCATGCTTTTGGCCCTGTACGAACCCGATATACCCCAGAACCTCGGCGCCTTCATCCGCCTGGCGGCCTGCCTGGCGGTCCCCCTCCACGTCATCGAGCCCTGCGGCTTCCCGGTTGACGACAAGCGCATCCGCCGGGCCGCCATGGACTACTACGACCTCGCCCGCCTTTCCCGACACGCTTCCTGGGGCAGTTTCCGGCACGACCGGCCGCCCGGCCGGCTGGTGCTGCTCACCACGCAGGGGGCCAAGACCTTCCCCGACGTCGCCTTCCGGCCCGACGACATCCTGCTGCTGGGCCGCGAAAGCGCCGGGGTGCCGCCCGAGGTCAGTGAGGCGGCCGACTTGAGGCTGCGCATCCCCCTGCAGCCGGGGGCCCGCTCCCTCAATGTCGCCCTGGCTGCGACAATGGTATTGAGCGAGGCCCTGCGCCAAACCGGAGGCTTCGCCTCCCTGACCTGATCCCAACCGAGCCTCATGACCCTGCCCGCCCGCCATGCCACCGGCCCCCAGGGCCCCACCCCGCTGCCGCCGGAACGGACGATGGCCGAGCGCAAGGACCAGGCGCGCGCCTGGTTCGAGGACCTGCGCGATCGCATCTGCGCCGCCTTCGAGCGCCTGGAGGACGAGCTCACCGGTACCCATCGCGACCTGCCGGCCGGCCGCTTCGCCCGCAAGGAGTGGCGCCGCGAGCCCGGCCCCAATGGCGAGGACCGCGGCGGCGGCGTGATGTCCGTGCTGCGCGGCCGCGTGTTCGAGAAGGTGGGCGTGAACGTCTCGACCGTCTTCGGCGAGTTCAGCCCCGAGTTCCGCAAGCAGATGCCGGGCGCGGCCGAGGATCCCCGCTTCTTCGCCACCGGCATTTCCCTCGTGGCCCACATGCGCTCGCCGCGCGTGCCGGCCACGCACATGAACACGCGCTTCATCGTCACTACGCGCGCCTGGTTCGGCGGCGGCGCCGATCTCACCCCAATGGCGCCCGTCGAGGCCGACACCCGCGACTTCCATGCCGCGCTCAAGGCCGCCTGCGACGCGCACGACACGAGCTACTATCCGCGCTTCAAGGACTGGTGCGACGAATACTTCTTCCTGCCGCACCGCGGCGAGCCGCGCGGCGTGGGTGGAATCTTCTACGACTATCTCGACTCGGGGGATTTCGGCCGCGACTTCGCCTTCACCCGCGCCGTCGGCGAAGCGTTTCTCGCCGTCTATCCCAAGCTCGTGCGCCGCCACATGAACGAGACCTGGACCGCGGCCGAGCGCGAGCACCAGCTCGTCCGCCGCGGCCGCTATGTCGAGTTCAACCTGCTGCATGACCGCGGCACCAGGTTCGGCCTCATGACTGGCGGCAATGTCGAGGCGATCCTGATGTCCATGCCGCCGGAGGTGAAGTGGCCTTGAGCGGCCGACGCCGGGCGGGATGCGGCGTGGAAACGCCATGCCGGGCCACGGCGCAACCTCGTCGTCCCGCCGCATCGCGCAGACGATGCAACGCACGACCACACGGCTTCTTGAAGGCGCGTGAACGTCGATGAAATGACAGCATCACGGGCACGTTCCATAGTGTCGTCGCGTAACCAGCGCAGATGCCGGTCGAAGGACGTCTCGCCATGCTCACGCGGCTTCTCGTGTTGAATGCCCTGGTTCTGACCGTCGCGGCGATGAGCCTGATGTTCGTCGCGGACGAGACCGGCATGCCGGCCTCGCCGACCGACATCGCCGCCATGGATCAGATCACCCTTACCGCCTATCCCTCGGGCTTCTGAACGCCGCGCCGCGCCAGCCCCCAGCCCGCCGCGACCGGCGCCGCGAGCAGGGCCAGCACCAGCAGCGGATAGGGCGCGCTCCACCAGAAGGCGAAGCGGTCGAGGAACTCGACAGATTCGGTGCCGAAGGTGAGGCGCGCATAGAGGAAATCGACCAGCACGGTCGAAGGCGCCCACAGCAGCGAGGCAAGCAGCGCCGCCTCCAGCCAGCGCGGGCCCGCCGTGCGGCGCGCATGGATGACGGCCAGCATCACCACGTAGGGCAGCGGCACCAGCGCCTTGTACCATTCGACCGCCCGCACCGAGAGCGCCATCGCGATCCAAGTATCGCCGATCATGTCGTTGACGACGATCATCACGGCAAGCGCCAGCCACAGCGCGAAGGTCAGGCCGGGACGGATCATGCGATGCCTTCAGGCGCTCCCGGCGAGGCGCTCGAGCTCGGCAAGGCAGGCGGTGCGGTCGGCGGCGAAGTCGCCGGCGACCCACCAGTCCTCGACCGCCGTCACCAGCGCGCCGATGCGCGGCCCCGGTGCGAGACCGAGCTTCAGCGCATCGCCGCCGCTCACCGGCAGTTCGGGGGGCGTCCAGCTTTCCGCCAGCGTCAGCGCAGCGCGCCAGTCGCCCGCCGCCACGTCGGCGGCGAGCAGCAGGCGGTCGATGTAGAGCCGGTTGCCGAGACGATAGATCTGCGCCCGCCACGCCCGGGGGCCACCGGCGAGATCGAGCGCGGGCTCGCGCGCCAGCATCACGCCCAGCCGCACGGAATCCTGCGTGGAAAGCTTCAGGCGCTTGCCGATCGCCGTGGCATCCACTTCGGGACCGAGGATCGCGGCCAGCCGACGCAGGCCGTCGGCCGCCGGCTCGCGGGCGATCAGCGCCTTCAGCCGCGCCGTGCCGGCATATTCGGGCAGCCAGCGGTCGAGCGCGCCCGCCTCCACCATGGCCTCGACCGCGTCGGTGGGTGCAGGCGCCTTGAGGAGCCGCAGCAGTTCCTTGGAGACTCGCTCGCCGGAAAGCGCGCCCAGCGCGCCGGCGTTGCGCCGGCAGGCATCGAAGCCCGGCCCGTCGAGGGGCGGCCGGCCGAACCAGGCATGGAAGCGGAAGAAACGCAGCACGCGCAGCCGGTCCTCGGCGATGCGCCGATCGGGATCGCCGATAAAGCGGACGTGACCGGCGTGAAGATCGCGGCGACCGTCGAAGGGATCGTAGAGCGTGCCGTCGGGATCGGCGTAGAGCGCATTGAAGGTGAAGTCGCGCCGCTCGGCATCCTGCAGCCAGTCGTCGGTGAAGGCGACGACGGCGCGCCTGCCGTCGGTCTCGACGTCGCGCCGGAGGGTCGTGAGCTCGAACGGGCGATGATCGGCGATGGCCGTCACGGTGCCGTGCTTCACGCCCGTTGGGACCACCTTGATCCCGGCCGCCTCCAGCGCACGGATGACCGTCTCGGGCGGCTGGTCGACGGCAAGATCGATGTCGTCGATGGCGCGGCCCACCACGGCGTTGCGCACGCAGCCGCCCACGAAGCGCGCCGTGACGCCGGCCGCGCCCAGCGCCGCGAACAGGCGGCGAGCCGGCGGGTCGGTCATCCAGGAAGGCGCGGGAATGCGGTCGGACGGCTTCATTGAGACGAGATCACGGCGCGAAGAGCCCGCCATAACCCTGGTTCTGGGTGAAGAACATCACCACGAAGCCCACGATGACGCAGACCAGACCGGCAATGGCAAGCCAAGTGAAGGGCAGGTCCTGCCATTCCGGCAGCGTGCCGGCAAGCTTGCGCTCCTGCTTGATCTTCACCGCCCAGGCCCAGAGGAAGAAGGCGGCGGTCGGCGCCGACACCAGGACGATCACGAGAAGGACGACGCGTATCACGGGAGCCTCATGATCTTCCGGCCCGCTCCATGGATGGAAACGGGCCAGGAGCCGCGGTCCAGAGGGACATCTCACCCGCCGGCGGTCAGGATGAAATGCAGGTTCTTGAGCATACCGGCCGTGGCCCCCCAGATGTAGCGTTCTCCGTAGGGCATGGCGTAGTAGCGGCGTTCGCGCCCCTGCCAGGTCCGGCTATCGATCCGGTGATTGACCTCGTCGAGGAAGTGCTCGAGCGGCACCTCGAAGACGTCGGCCACCTCGCGCGGATCCGCATGCAGGGTGAATCCCGGCTCCACGATGCCAACAATGGGCGTGATCTCGTAGCCGGTTCCGGTCCGGTAGAGGTCGATCGATCCCACTACATCGACGAATTTGCGCGAAAGCCCTACTTCTTCCTCGGTCTCGCGCAATGCCGTCGCCACCGCATCGGCATCGTCGGGCTGGCGGCGGCCACCGGGAAAGGCGATCTGGCCGGCATGGCTCGGCATGTCGTCGGTGCGCTGGGTCAGGAGCACGGTCATGCCCGGCTCGCGCTTCACCAGCGGCACCAGCACCGACGCCGGACGCCAGGTTTGCGGCGGCGTCACGCCGTTCAGGGAGAAGTCGCTGCCGATGGGAGGTGCGGGCACGGGCAAACCGGATGCCAAACGGTCGCTTCGTTCACGCACCCGGCGCACAATTTCTTCAAGCGTCATGCCCTTGTTCCGGCCTCAATTCTGGGCTTCCCTCAACCATATTCCCATCGACAACAGGAGCGCCTCGTGGCCCCCGACACTTCGACCGCGACCGACGCCGACGCCCAGGCTGCCCTGGCCGATATCGAACGGCTGGGCGGGCAGTTGCGCGCCGCCCGCGCCTCCATCGGCAAGGTCATATATGGCCAGCAGGATGTCATCGATCAAACGCTGGTTGCACTCCTCTCGGGCGGTCACCTGCTGTTGATCGGCGTGCCGGGCCTGGCCAAGACCAAGCTGGTCGAGACGCTGGGCGTCGTGCTGGGCATGGACGCCAAGCGCATCCAGTTCACGCCCGACCTCATGCCGGCCGACATCCTGGGCTCGGAAGTCCTGGAGGAGAGCGAGGGCGGCCGGCGGTCGTTCCGCTTCATCCCCGGCCCGGTCTTCGCCCAGCTCCTGATGGCGGACGAGATCAACCGCGCCAGCCCGCGCACCCAGTCGGCGCTGCTGCAGAGCATGCAGGAGCGCCACGTCACGGTGGCCGGCAAGCGCTACGACCTGCCCCAGCCCTTCCACGTGCTGGCGACGCAAAACCCGCTGGAGCAGGAAGGCACCTATCCGCTGCCCGAGGCCCAGCTCGACCGCTTCCTGCTGCAGGTGGACGTCGGCTATCCCGACGAGGAGGCCGAGCGGCAGATCATGATCGCCACCACCGGCGCCAACGTGCCGGTCGCCGTACAGGCGCTGACACCGGCCGACCTGATGGCCGCGCAGGCGCTGGTGCGGCGCCTGCCGATCGGGCAGAGCGTGGTCGACGCCATCCTCAAGCTGGTCCGTGCCGGCCGGCCGGAGACGACCGATCTCGACGTCGTGCGCCAGCGCGTGGCCTGGGGTCCCGGACCGCGCGCCAGCCAGGCCTTCATGCTGGCCTGCCGTGCCCGCGCCATCATCCAGGGCCGGCTCGCCCCGTCGATAGACGACGTCACCGCGCTGGCAGGACCGATCCTGCGCCACCGCATGGCGGTGAACTTCTCCGCACGCGCCGAAGGCGTGACCGTCGACACCGTGATCTCCCAGATGTGCGCGCGGCTGGCCTAGCCGTTGCAGGTTTTCCCGCCCATGGCTTCCACTCCCCTTCTCAACCGCTCGCTGGACCTCGCCGGCACGCTGCCGGCGCTGATGGTGGCGGCCGACCGCGTCGCCGCCACGGTCATCCAGGGCGTGCACGGGCGGCGGCGCGTGGGCCAGGGCGACGCCTTCTGGCAGTACCGGCCCTATCGCGAGGGCGACAGCGCCAGCCGCATCGACTGGCGCCAGAGCGCACGCAGCCGCAACCTGTTCGTCCGCGAGACCGAATGGGAGGCAGCCGCCAGCGTCTGGCTGTGGCGCGACGCTTCGCCGTCGATGCAGTACGCCTCCTTGCGCAATCTCGAGACCAAGGCCGAGCGCGCGGAGCTGATCACGCTGGCGCTCGCCAGCCTCCTCACCGACGCCAGCGAGCGCATCGCGCTCCTGGGCACCGGCATGCGCCTCAGCACGGGACGTGTCGCGGTGCGCCGGGTCGCCGAAGCGCTGTTCGCCGAAAGGAACGACACCACGGGCAAGCTGTCGAGCCTGCCGCCTTTGATCCCCCTGCCCGCCCACGGAACGGTCGTGCTCGTGTCCGACTGGCTCGATCCGCTGGACAAGATCGAAGCGGTGATCCGCCACTATGCCGGCGCGGGCGTGCGCGGCCATCTCGTGCAGGTGCTCGACCCCGCCGAGGAGGATCTGCCGTTCCAGGGCCATGTGAAGTTCGAGGGCCTCGAGGCCGAGGGCCAGCATACGATCCGGCGCGTCGAGGGCGTGCGCGAAGCCTACGGCGCACGTCTGGCCGCGCAGCGCGAAGGCCTGCAGCGCCTGGCACGCCCGGCCGACTGGACCGTGCACCTGCACCGCACCGACCGGCCGGCCCAGACGATCCTGCTCTCGCTCTATCTCGCCATGGCCGACCTGCGCCGGCTGAACGCGGCATGACGGCGATGAGAGCATTCACCACGTTCCTTTCCTCCGCCGTCGGAGGTGCCTTCCCCGAGGGTGGGGAAGAAGAGGGTGTCAGATGCTGAGTTTCGGCGCCTTCGCCTTCGCCGCGCCGGGCATGCTGGCGCTCCTGCTCGTGCTGCCGGTGATCTACTGGCTGCTGCGCATGATCCCGCCGCTGCCGCGGATCGTGCAGTTCCCGGCCATCCGCCTGCTCATGGGGCTCGAGCCGACCGAGCAGACGCCGATGAAGATGCCGTGGTGGCTGCTGCTGCTGCGACTGCTGCTGGCAACCGCCCTGATCCTCGCCGTGGCCCGGCCGCTGCTCAACCCGCAGGCCGACCTGCCCGGCCGTGGGCCGCTGTTGCTGGTGATCGACGACGGCTGGGCTTCCGCGCCCGGCTGGACGACGCGCATCGTCCATGCCGAGCGGCTGATCGACCGCGCCGAGCGCGGCGGCCGGCCGGTGGTGCTGCTGGGCACCGCGCCCGCGTCACTGGACACGCCGACGCTCCGGCGCGGCGCGATGCGCCCGGAGGAAGCGCGCACGCTGCTGCGCGCGATGCGGCCCAAGCCGTGGCCGACCGATCGGGCCGCCGCCGCCGCCGAGCTCGATCGCATGTCGGTCGATGCAGGCGCCTATGCCGTGTGGCTGAGCGACGGCCTGCAGGACCAGGGCACCGACCAGCTCGGCAATCGCCTGCGCCGTTTCAGCGGACTGCAGGTGATTCTTCCGGACCAGGCGACCACGCCGCTGGTGCTGCTGCCGCCGGATACCCAGGGCCGCGATCTCAAGCTGCGCGCGCTGCGCGCCTCGGCCGACGGGCCACGCAAGATCGCCGTCCAGGCAGCCGATGAGCAGGGCCGGGCGCTGGCGCGCATCGAGGTCGATTTCCCGGCCACCGGCACGCAGGGGGAAGGCGTTCTCGTGGCGCCCGTGGAGCTGCGCAACCGCATGGCCCGGCTCGACATCGAGGGCCAGGGCGGCGCCGGCAGCGCGGTGCTGCTCGACGAGCGTCACCGCCGCCGGCCGGTATCGATCCTGGGCGAACGCGCCTCGGCCGCCGGCCAGCCGCTCCTGCAGGAAGTCTACTTCCTCCAGCGCGCGCTCGAGCCCTATGTCAGCCTGAGCGTCGGCGACCGCGAGAACGTGCTGACGCGCAACACGGCGGTGCTGCTGATCCCCGACAGTGCGGCACCCTCGCCGGCCGATCGCGAGGAGATCGCCAAGTGGGTCGAACACGGCGGCGTGGCCGTGCGGTTCGCCGGCCCCAATCTCGCGGCGGGCGGCGACAATCTGATACCGACGCCGCTCCGGCTCGGCGACCGCGCGCTGGGCGGCGTGATGAGCTGGGGCAAGCCCGCGACGCTTGCGGACTTCCCGGCCAACAGCCCCTTCTTCGGCATTCCGGTCCCGAAGGACGTGCGCATCTCCCAGCAGGTGCTGGCCGAGCCGACGCCCGATCTCGCCGACAAGACCTGGGCACGCCTGACCGACGGCACGCCGCTGGTGACGGCCGAGAAGCGCGGCCAGGGCTATCTCGTGCTGATCCACACGACGGCGAATACCGGCTGGAGCAACCTCGCCCTCTCCGGCCTGTTCGTCGACATGCTGCAGCGCCTGGTGCTGCTGTCGCGCGGCGTCGCCGGCGACGGCATCAACAAGGCGCTGAAGCCCTGGCGCACGCTCGACGGCTTCGGCCGCCTCGGGGCCCCGCCTGCCGGCGCCCAGATGCTGCCGGCCGACGCCGACAAGACCTTCAAGCCGGGGCCGGCCACTCCGCCGGGACTCTATGGCGACGAGAATGCGCACATCGCCTTCAATCTCGGCGATCATGTCGAGGCGCCCCGGCCGCTGGCGGTGCCGTCCGGCGCCACCACCGACCGCCTGTCGGAGGGCGGCGAGACCGATCTGTCGCGCTGGTTCCTGCTGGCCGCGGCGATCCTGCTGATGGCCGATCTCCTGATCTCGCTGTGGCTGCGCGGCATGTTCCCGCGCGCGCTGCGGCTGCGCCGCGCCGCCCCCGCGGCCGTTGCGATCGCGCTGTTCGGCCTGCTCGCGAACCCGCCCGACCTGCAGGCGCAGCAGCCCGCGAAGCCCGGCGCTCCGACGCCGTCCGCCCCGGCGCAGGCCGCCGAGAGCACCGCGCCGCCGCCGCTCACCGACGCGCAGGCGCTGCGCGGCGCGCTCGATGTACGGCTCGCCTACATCGTCACCGGCAACAAGGACGTGGACGATACCAGCCGCGCCGGCCTCGAGGGCTTGAGCGAAGTGCTGCGCAACCGCACCTCGGTCGAGCCGGCCGATCCGGTGGCGATCGATCTCGAACGCGACGAACCGCGCCTCTATCCGCTGATCTACTGGCCCATCACCTCGACCCAGCCAAACCTGTCGCCGAAGGCCTCGGCGGCGCTCGACCGCTACCTGCGCACCGGCGGCATCGTCTTCGTCGACACGCGCGACCAGCAGATGAGCTTCGACCGGCCCGCCAGCGGCAATCCCGACCTCAAGCGGCTACTGAGCGGCATCGAGATGCCGCCGCTGGTCACCATGCCGTCGAACCACGTCCTGACCAAGTCGTTCTATCTCCTGTCCGACATGCCGGGCCGCTGGCAGGGCGGCAAGATCTGGATCGAGGCCGGCAACGGCCGCGTCAATGACGGCGTCAGCACGATCCTGATCGGCTCCAACGACTATGCCGGCGCGTGGGCGATCGACCAGCGCGGCCGCGGGCTGCTGCCGGTATCGCCGGGCGGCGAGACGCAGCGGGAAATGGCCTTCCGCTTCGGCGTGAACCTCGTGATGCATGCGCTGACCGGCAACTACAAGGACGACCAGGTCCATATCCAGGACATCATGCAGAGGTTGCGGCGATGAACATGTCTTCCGCCGTTTCCGTCGCCTTCGATCCGCTGCTGCCCTGGGTGCTGCTGGCGGCGATGAGTGCCGTCGGGCTGGTGCTGGTGCTGCTGGGGCTGCGCGCCGGCGCGCGCGGCACGCTGTGGCGACTGGGCGCCATCGTCATCGTGCTGGCAGCGCTCACCAATCCGTCGCTGATCGAGGAGAAGCGCAAGCCGATCGCCGACGTCGCCCTGGTGGTGGTCGACGACAGCGATTCGATGTCCATCGGCGAGCGCCGCCAGCAGGTCCAGGCCGCGCGCGAGATGCTGAAGCGCAAGTTCGGCCAGGAGCAGGGCCTCGAGATCCGCGAAGCCGTGCTGCCGCCGTCGCACATCCAGCTCGGCAGCGAACGGCCCGGCGGCACGCGCCTGATCGAGACCATGCGCTCGGCGCTGGTCGACGTGCCGCCCGAGCGGCTGGCCGGCGTCGTGCTGCTGACCGACGGCCAGGTGCACGACGTGCCGACCTCGCTGCCGCCCGAGCTGGGCGGCGCGCCGCTGCACGCCCTGATCGCTGGCAAGAAGGGCGAACGCGACCGCCTGATCGTGGTGGAGCAATCGCCGCGCTTCGGCGTGGTCGGCCGACAGGTCACGGCCAAGTTCCGGGTCGAGGATCCCGCGGGCGGCACCGCGCCCGTCACGATCTCGGTGGGCGGCGAGGTCGTGCGCCGCATGGAGGTTCCGGTCGGCAAGTCGGTCGAGCTGCCCATCACCGTCACCAATCCGGGCGCCAACATCGTCGAGCTCGAGACCGCGCCGGGCCAGAGCGAGCTGACGCTCGAGAACAACCGCGCGCTGTTCACCATCAACGGCGTGCGCGACCGGCTGCGCGTGCTGCTGGTGTCGGGCGAGCCCTACCAGGGCGAGCGGGCATGGCGAAACCTGCTGAAGAGCGATCCCGCCGTCGACCTGGTGCACTTCACCATCCTGCGCACGCCGCAGAAGGATGATTTCACGCCGGTGCGCGAACTGTCGCTGATCGTCTTCCCGATGCGCGAGCTGTTCGAGCAAAAGCTCAAGGAATTCGACCTCATCATCTTCGACCGCTACGAGTCGGGGAACCTGATCACCCGCGACTACTTCCGCAACATCGCCGAGTATGTGAGGGGCGGCGGCGCGCTTCTGGTGTCGGTCGGGCCGGTCTTCGCCACCCAGCGTTCGCTCTACCGCACACCGCTCGGCACCATCCTGCCGGCCGCCCCGTCGGGCGACGTCATCGAGCAGGGCTTCAAGCCGAAGGTGACCGACATCGGCCGCCGGCATCCCGTCACCGCCGACCTGCCGCAGGCCGGGGCGCCAGGCAAGGATCCCGACTGGGGCCGCTGGTTCCGCGTCGTCACCAGCCGGGCCGAGCATGGCAATACGGTGCTGAGCGGCGCCGACGAGCAGCCGCTGGTCGTCCTCGACCGCGTCGGCCAGGGCCGCGTGGCGCAGATCATGTCCGACCAGCTGTGGCTGTGGAACCGCGGCATCGACGGCGGCGGTCCGCAGCCCGAGCTGGTGCGGCGCGTGGCCCACTGGCTGATGAAGGAGCCCGACCTCGAGGAGGAGGCGCTGCGCGCCACGGCCGTCGGCGGACACATCGAGATCACCCGCCGTACGCTGGCCGACAGCTTTGCCGACGTGACCATGACCGCGCCCGGCACGCCGCCCGCCGGCGGCGCCACCCGCACGCTCAAGCTCACCCAGGTCGAGCCGGGCCTCGGCCGCGCGGTGATCGATGTCGACAAGCCAGGCCTCTACCGCTTCGAGGACGGCGCGCTGCGGACCGTCGCCGCCGTCGGCAATCCCGACCCGCTGGAGTTCTCCGACGTGCGCGCGACGGACGAGAAGCTGAAGCCGCTGGTCGAAGCCTCCAACGGGGCCCTGATGTGGCTTGCCGACCATCCCGACCCCGATATCCGCGCGGTGCGCCCCGGCCGAGCCGCCGGCGGCTCGGACTGGATCGGGCTCAGGCGCAACGAGGGCTATACCGTCGCCGGCATCAACCAGACCCCGCTCCTGCCGGGCATCGTGATCGCCATGGCCTTCCTGATGGCGCTGGGCAGCGCCTGGTGGCGCGAGGGGCGCTAGGCCAGCCACGGCAGAGGGCGTTACCAAGCCGAAACTTGATGCCCTGCCGTCTTGAGCCATCTTGGGGGCCAAGAGGTATCCCATGATCGAACGCAGACCTTTCGAGAAGCTGGGCAAGTCGAACCACGGCTGGCTCAATGCCAACTTCCACTTCAGCTTCGCCGAGTACCGCGACCCCGCGCGCATCCACTGGGGCGCGCTGCGCGTATGGAACAACGACCGCATCGCGCCGCAGTCGGGCTTCCCGCCCCACCCCCATCGCGACATGGAGATCGTGACCTACATCATCAAAGGCGCGATCACCCACCAGGACCACCTGGGCAACCAGGGGCGCACCGAAGCGGGCCAGATCCAGGTGATGAGCGCCGGTCGCGGCATTCAGCATGCCGAATACAACATGGAGCAGGACGAGACCGAGCTGTTCCAGATCTGGATCCTGCCCAACCAGCAGGGCGTGCCGGCGCGCTGGGAGACGGTGCAGTTCCCGACCGAGGCGCGCGACGGCAAGCTCGTGGCACTGGCCTCCGGCCGCGGCCATGAGGGCGCCATCCCGCTTTATGCCGACGGAGCGCTCTATGCCGGCACGCTCAAGGCCGGTCAGTCGATCCGCCAGAAGCTGGACGGCAAGCCGGCCTATCTCGTGCCGGCCAAGGGCAAGATCGAGGTGACGGGCGCCGACGGCAAGCCGGTAGCGCTCAACACCCGCGACGGCGCGGCGATCGTCGACGAGGCCGAGATCGAGCTCAAGGCCGGCGAGGACGCCGAGATTGTGCTGGTCGAAACGGACAAGCTGAACTGACGTCGGCTTACATTGACGGTAGGAACCGGGCGGGCTTTGATCCGCCCGGTTTTTCATTCCGGGGGTAAGGCATGGCCTACAAGGGCTTCGATCTGACGGGCAAGGTGGCGCTGGTGACCGGCGGCAACGGCGGCATCGGTCTCGGCATGGCCGACGCACTGGCCGAGGCCGGCGCCGATGTGTGCATCTGGGGCACCCGGGCCGAAAAGAACGAGAAGGCCGTGGCCGAACTCAAGAAGCGCGGCCGCAAGGTCCATGCCCAGGTCGTCGATGTCGGGGACGAGAAGCAGGTCGAGGCAGCCTTCGCCGAAACGCTGAAGGTGATGGGCCACGTCGACAACTGCGTCGCCAATGCCGGTGTCTCCGGCCGGGGCAAGGGTTCGCTCCTGGAGATGGACACCGAGGAATGGCGGCGCGTCCTGCGGGTCAACCTCGACGGCGTGTTCTTCACCTTCCGTGCAGCAGCCCGACACATGGCGGAGCGCGGCAAGGGCGGCTCGCTGGTGGCGATGGCCAGCACCGCCGCGATCGAGGGCGCGGCGCGGTCGAGCCATTACGGCGCCAGCAAGGGCGGCGTCTGCGCCATGGTCCGCGCGCTCGCCGTCGAGCTCGCCCGCTACAACATCACGGTGAATTCAATCCTGCCCGGCTGGATCGAAACCGAGATGACAGCCAATGCCGTGGCCAATCCGAAGTTCGCCGGCAACGTCCTGCCGCGCATTCCCGAGCGCCGCTGGGGCACCGGCGCCGATTTCGGACCGATCGCGGTCTACCTTGCCAGCGATGCGACCCGGTATACGACGGGGCGCGACTTCGTCATCGATGGCGGCTATACGCTGTTCTAGGTTCCAAGATCGGTAGGGGAGCAAGACTCATGATCAAACGGACGGGCCTGGCAGCGATCATCCTGGCGGTTTCCGCGATTTCCGCTGCAGCGCAGACGGCCAAGCCGGCGGCACCGGCAGCCGCCAAGCCGGCGTCCGGCGAGGACCGCTATGTCGGCTACTACTATCCCAAGCCGACCTCGACCGAGACCTATACCTCGCAGCTGCAGCCCATCGCCGGCGTCGATCGGGCGCAGCGGATCCAGTTCGTGACGGTGGTTTCCCAGGGAACGCTGCAGTCGACCTACCGCGTGCCCTATGCCGTGTTCGCCAAGGGCGACAAGGCCGATCACATGATCGTCGTCGGCCTGTCGTCGGGCGAGCTGAACACGATCTACCGGATCCGCGCGCTGCTGGCGAACATGACCACCATGTCGCGCACCTCGCCCTTCTTCCAGGAGCATACGGTGGCCGAGGACGCGACCTTCTTCGATCTGCTGAAGCTCCTTGGCTTCCGCGACGTCACCGTGACCGACGGCGACAAGCTCGCCCATCAGGTGACGATCAAGTAGGTCGCGCTCCGACGGGACGCGACAAAGCCGTTCATCCTCTCCTTCGGCAAACTTTCTTGAGCCGCGCCGCCCGGCGGCGCAGGCTCGGCCTCCGGGAGGAATCGATGTCACGCACGCTCGAATTCTATTTCGACTACGGCAGCCCCTACAGCTACCTCGCCGACACGCAGGTCGAGGCGGTCGCGCGGCGCGCCGGCGCCACGCTCGTCCGCAAGCCCATGCTGCTGGGCGGCGTGTTCAAGGCGACCGGCAACAGCTCGCCCGCGACGCAGCCGCAGAAGTCGCGGTGGAGCGCCTTCGACATGCCGATGTGGGCGCGCCACTACGGCGTGCCGTTCCAGCGCAATCCCCATTTCCCGGTCAATACCCTCGCCCTGATGCGCGGGGCGGCCGCAGCCGAGCTCGACGGTACGTTCGCGACCTATCATCCGGCCATGTTCAGGGCGATGTGGGTCGAGGGCCGCAACCTCAACGACATCAAGGAAGTCGCGGCCGTGCTGGCCGCCGCCGGCCTCGATGCGGCGCACTTCGCGAAGCGGATCCAGGACCAGGACGTGAAGGACCGCCTCAAGGCCACGACCGACGAGGCGGTGGCCCGGGGCGTCTTCGGCGCACCGACCTTATTCGTGGGCGACATGATGTTCTTCGGCAACGATCGCCTGTCCTTCGTCGAGAAAGCCCTCAAGGGAGAACCACTCTGATGCGATTCACTGCACTTTTCCTGGCCGGCGCACTGTTCGCGGCCGGCCCGGCGCTGGCCCAAAGCGTGGAAAGGTGCCCCGTCGGCACCGGCGCCGCAGCGGAGTCGCAGCCGGTCTGGATCCTGTTCGACCTCGGCAGCGCCAAGCTCAGGCCCGACGCCAAGCCGCTGATTGCCGACGCGGTGCGGACGGCCAAGGCGCGGCAGTCGGTCAAGGTCTGCGTCATCGGCCAGACCGACAAGCTCGGCGACAAGAACTACAACGCCAAGCTTGCGGAAGCGCGCGCCAGAGCGGTGGCGGCGGAGCTCGCGCATGCAGGGCTGGCGCCGGGCAAGATCGTGATCGCCAGCAATCCCGAGGCCTTCGGCAACCTGAGCTTCGGCTCCCGCAACGCGCAGGAAGAGGATCGCCGCGTCACGATTCTGTTCCGTTAGGCCTGTTCCGGCCGGCGCTCTACGCCGTCATCTCGATGACGGCCTTGCCCACCACCTTGCGGTCGAGCAGCGCCTGGAAGGCCTCGGCCACGCGCGCCATCGGAAAGCGATGCGAGATGTGCGGCCGCATCACGCCGAGCGCGGCGAGCCGCGGCAGCTCCTCGACATAGTCGCGGCCGAGTTCCGGCGACAGGCGCTGGATGGTCTCGCCGGCGCGCACGCCCAGGATCGACAGGCCCTTGATCAGCACGTGGTTGGACATGATCCGGCTCGGTCCGCCGGACGTGAAGCCGACCACCAGCAGACGTGCGCCGTAGGCGGCCGCCCGCATGGATTTCTCCAGCACCTCGCCGCCGACCGGGTCGTAGATCACGTTGGCGCCCCGGCCCTCCGTGAGCGCCTTCACCGCGGCGACGAAGTCGTCCGTGCGATAGTTCACGACGGCGTCGGCGCCCTGGGCCTTCACGATCGCCAGCCGGGCGTCGTCGCCGCCAGTCGCGATCACGCGCGCGCCGAGATGCTTGCCGAGCTGGACCGCCGCCAGCCCGACGCCGCCGGAGGCGCCGTGAACCAGCAGGACCTCGCCCGCCTTGAGCTGCGCGCGATGGACCAGCGCGTGGTAGGCCGTCTGCGCCGCGACACGGAACCCCGCCCCTTCCACCTCGGACCAGCCGTCCGGAAGGGCCAGCAAGGGGCTCGCGCCCGGCAGCTTCACATACTCCGCGAAGGCGCCCGGGCGCAGGTTGAACATCACGCGGTCGCCCGGCCGCCACCGCGTCACCTCGCGCCCCACGGCATGGACCGTGCCTGCACCTTCGATGCCCGGCACGAAGGGCAGCGCCGGCTTGTGCTGGTAGCTGCCGGCCACGGTCAGGATATCTGGGAAATTGACGCCCGCCGCACCGACCTTGATCACGATCCCGTCGGCGCCGGGTTCGGGAACGGGCCGTTCCTCGATCCTGAGGACCGAAGGATCGCCCAGGCGATCGCAGACGACCGCCCGCATGCGCCTAGTCGAGCTCGAAGGCGTTCTTGTAGTCGAGCTTCAGCGACGGATCCTGGTCTTCCTTCCTCAGGAAGCAGTTGCCGACCACCAGCACCTCGATCTCGCTGCCCATGAAGCAGCGGAACGCATCCTCCGGCGTGCAGACGATCGGCTCGCCGCGCACATTGAACGAGGTGTTCACGACGACCGAGCTGCCGGTCTTGGCCTTGAAGGACGAGATCAGGTCGTAGAAGGCCGGGTTGGTTTCCTTATGCACGGTCTGGATGCGGCCGGAGTAGTCGATGTGCGTCACCGCCGGAATGTCGGAGCGCGGCACGTTCAGCTTGTCGATGCCGAACAGCTTCTCCTCGTCGGCCGTCATCTTCCGCCGGCGGCTCTCCACGACCGGCGCCACCATCAGCATGTAGGGACTGTCGGTGTTGATCTCGAAATACTTGTCGACGTCCTCACGCAGCACCGCCGGTGCAAAAGGACGGAACGACTCGCGATACTTGACCTTGAGATTGAGCGTCTTCTGCATCGAAGGCGAACGCGCGTCGCCCAGGATGGAGCGCGCGCCGAGCGAGCGCGGACCGAATTCCATGCGGCCCTGCATCCAGCCGACGGCCTTCTCGTCGGCCAGCGCCTGCGCCGTCTGGTCGATCATCTGCTCGCGCGTGAGGCGCGTGAACTTCGCGCCGACCTTGGTCAGGCGATCGGCGATCTCGTCGTCGCCGAACTCGGGGCCGAGATAGGAGCCGGCCATGCCGTCCATGTGGCCGTTGAGCTTGCGCGGCTGGCCCATGAAACCGTGATAGGCCGCGTAGGCGGCACCGACCGCTCCGCCGGCATCGCCAGCCGCCGGCTGCACCCAGATGTTCTCGAAGATGTTCTCACGCAGCAGCTTGCCGTTGGCGACGCAGTTCAGCGCCACGCCGCCGGCGAGACAGATGTTCCGGGCGCCGGTCTCCTTCTTCACCGAGCGGCCGAGCCGGATGACGATCTCCTCGGTCACGGCCTGCACGGACGCCGCCAGGTCCATGTGATGCTGAGTCAGCAGTTCCTCGGGCTTGCGCGCCTTGCCGCCGAACAGCTCGCCGAACTTGTCGTTCGTCATCCGCAGCCCGGTGCAGTAGTCGAAGTACTGCTGGTCGAGGCGGAAAGTGCCGTCCTCCTTGAGGTCGACGATCTTGTCGAGGATCAGGCTCTTGTATTTCGGCTCGCCATATGGGGCGAGGCCCATGACCTTGTACTCGCCCGAGTTGACCTTGAAGCCGGTGTAATAGGTGAAGGCCGAGTAGAGCAGGCCGAGCGAGTGCGGAAAGTGGATCTCCCGCAGCATCTCCAGCTTGTTGCCCTGCCCCCAGCCCAGCGACGTGGTCGCCCACTCGCCGACGCCGTCCATGCACAGCACCGCCGCCTCTTCGAACGGCGAAGGAAAGAAGGCCGAGGCCGCGTGGCTCTGATGGTGTTCGCCGAACAGCAGGCGCTTCTGCCAGTCGAAGTCCGGCTGCCACTTCTTCATCTCGTCGCGCAGCAGCGTCTTCTGGAACAGCTTCTCCTTCAGCCACAGCGGCATGGCCATCCGGAAGGAGTTGAAGCCGCGCGGCGCGTAGGCGAGGTAGGTCTCGATCAGCCGCTCGAACTTCAGGAACGGCTTGTCGTAGAAGGCGACGTAGTCGACGTCGGCCAGCTTGATGCCCGCATTGTCGAGGCAATACTCGACCGCGTTCTGCGGAAAGCCCGCATCGTGCTTCTTGCGTGTGAAGCGTTCTTCCTGCGCCGCAGCGACAAGATGCCCATCCTCGACCAGTGCCGCAGCGCTGTCGTGATAGAAGGCCGAGATTCCCAACACACGCATGAAGCGCCGCGCTCCGATCAGAACAGGGTGTAGATGAACGGCGCGATGGCCGAGCCCTTCGTCAGCACGATCAGGCCGCCGAACACCACCATCATGATGAGGATCGGCAGCAGCCAGAACTTCTTGCGTTCCCGCATGAAGGCCCAGAGTTCGACGATAATGGAACCCATTCGAAGACGGTCCTTTCGAGATCAGAACTGGTTGCGCATGGACTGCGGCGGCGGCCCCGGCGGCTCCCGCTCGATCCAGTAGCTCCGGGCGCCGCGGTCAAGCTTGAGGCGCAGGAAATCCTTGCCCGTCGCGCGCATGAGCACGCCGATCGGCGTTATGGTCACGAAGAACAGCAGGCCGAGCACGATCGGGTTGACCACCTTGTAGAGGAGCAACCCGAACTTCAGCCACAGTCGATTGAGGGGATTGAGGATGCGCGGATAGACCAGCGCAACAATGAGAAAGAGCGCCGCCAGCGGCAAGGTCCAATGCCAGCCGGCGTGGCCTCTCCACCAGGAGAGGCCACTGACGAGGGCAAAAAACCCGGCAAAGACCAGACCGAATCCCCGGTCCGAACCTGCCTTCACGTGGTCGTCGCGCGAATAGTCCTCGTGTAACTGGCTGGTCGCCATTCGAAGCCGTCGGATCCCTGAAAATGCGGGCCCTTAAGTCCCCGATCGTTACCGCCAAGTCAACGGCGCGAACGGAACTTATTGCCGGGCTGTCCCCAGCCCGTGCTCCAGCAGCGCCCGGAGGGTCAGGCGCCAGATGCCGGCCGCCCGCTCCAGGGTCAGCCCGTCACGACGACGCAGCACGATCCAAGCATCGAGGGACAGGGCCGCACCGATGGCGTCGGCCAGTTCCTCGCGCGCGGTCTCGCCCAAGGGTGCGAACTCCGGAGCAAAGACCTCCATAGTGGCATCACGCAACTGCTGGCGCAGCGCCAGTCCACGCTCCTGCAGGGCGGGATGATGGACGAACTGGCCGGCCGCCACGCGCAGGGGAACGGCCTTGTCGAACATCTGCACCAGCCCCTCGACGAGGGCATCGACGCGCGCCTCGAGCGGCTGATCCGCCGGCGGCGGCGGCGCGACCGGGATTTCCTTGCTCATGCTGTCGGCCACAGTTACGAAAAGTGACTCGACATCCCCGAAATGCTGGAAGACCGAGCGGACGGAGACATCCGCCCGCCTCGCCACGCCCACGACGGTGGGGGCTTCGCTGGTCTCTTCGATCATCGCCTTCGCGGCTTCGATGATCTTGCGGCGAGTCGCAGCCGCCCGCCTGTTGCGCCCATCCGTCCGGACCAATTCACCTACTTCAACTGCCACGGCGTTGCCGCGCGGCATGACCGCTGCTTCGCTCATTTGCACTTTCCCGACCGGAGTGATGGCATCCGGGTGGTCGAGGATGACCGCGCCCGTTGCCTGTGGAGGCGGTGAGATATAAGCCGACTGCGGCAGGAACAAGGTAAAGACGGTCGCACTGTGCAGAATATGAGCCATGCAAATTTTCCCAAAGCCGTCCTCTGGGATTTCGGCGGAGTCATCCTAAGCAGCCCCTTCGAGGCCTTCCGGATCTATGAGCGCGAAGCGGGACTCCCCGAAGATTTCATTCGCGGCCTCAATGCGCGCAATCCAGACACCAATGCGTGGGCAAAAATGGAACGAAGTGAGGTCTCGCTCGAGGCCTTCGTCACCTTGTTCGAGGCCGAAGCTGCAGAGGTCGGGCACAAGATCGACGGGTGGCGCGTCCTGAAGTCGATCAGCGGCGACATTCGGCCGCAGATGGTGGAAGCGCTACGCCGCTGCAAAGCGTCCTTCCGCGTCGCCTGCATCACCAACAACATGAAGGCGGGCGAAGGCCCGGCCATGGCCCGGGATCCGGCAAAAGCGGCCGCCGTGGCAGAAGTGATGGCGCTGTTCGAGGAAGTGATCGAGTCGAGCAAAGTCGGCCTGCGCAAGCCGGATCCCCGCATCTACCGGCACGCCTGCGACCTGCTCGGGGTCGCGCCTGAAGACTGCGTCTATCTCGACGATCTCGGCATCAACCTGAAGCCTGCGCGCGCACTCGGCATGCGTACGATCAAGGTCGGCAACCCCGACGTCGCGCTCGCCGAACTCGAGGCGATCGTCGGCATTCCCCTGCGTGACTAAAGCGCGATGACTTTTGCTTCGCCCGTCGCGCCCGCGCTCCTAGCGTCAGCCGCGCCTGCGCCGGGACGACGGCATGAGTTGACGATAAGTCATCGCGCTGTTGCGGGCACTTCGTGAAGCGGCCGGCGCGCCCGATCACGGCCACGTACCTGCAGAACGCGGCCACGTTCTACCTCGAACGCTATCCCAGTACGGCCGAGGGCCTGCGCCGCGTCCTCAATCGCCGGGTGCGCAGGGCGGAGCTCGCCGAGGCGCCGATCATCGACAACGTGCAGCAGACGATCGACGCCATCGTGGCGAAGTTCGTCGGTGCCGGCATGATCGACGACGAAGCCTTCGCCCAAACCAAGGCACGCGCCCTTCACCGACGCGGGACATCGAACAAGGTCACTCGCCAGAAACTCAAACTCGCCGGAGTCGACGGCGCCACGCTCGACCGCGCGATGGCGGGCCTCGACCAGGAGCTGCACACTGATCCGCGCCGGCGCGAGTGGACCGCGGCCGTCGCCCTGGCACGCCGCAGGCGCCTCGGCCCCTACCGGCCGGAAAAGGACCGCAAGGAGCGGCGCGACCGCGACCTCGCAGCAATGGCGCGCGCCGGTTTCGACTACGCCCTTGCTCGCAAGGTGATCGATGCAGTGAGCGTCGAGTCGCTGGACGAGGACTGAACAGGGCGCCAAGCTGTATCGATGACCATCACCATCTGGCACAATCCGCGCTGCAGCAAGTCGCGGCAGACGCTCGAGCTCCTGCACAAGAAGGGCGTGACGCCCACGATCCGCGAGTATCTCAAGGAGCCGCCGACCAAGGCCGAGGTCGAGAAGCTCATCGACCTGGTGGGCGGCGACCCGAGTGAGCTGATCCGCGACGGCGAGGCCGAGTTCAAGGCGCTCAAGAAGAAAAAGAACGAGCTCGGCAAGGCGGACATCGTCAAGGCGATTGCCGCCCATCCCATCCTGCTGCAGCGCCCTATCGTGGTGTCGGGCTCGCGTGCAGCCATCGGCCGGCCACCCGAGGCGGTGTTGCCCCTGTTGAAGTAGCCCATGGTCGGGCGGCTTCGCCTCTGGTCGGGCTACGTCCTCCTTTTCTACGTCACCACGCATCTCCTCAATCACGCCCTCGGCCTCATCTCGCTGAGGGTGCTCGAGGACGGCCGGCACTGGTTCGTGCTGATCTGGCACAGCCTGCCCGGGCAAATCGTTCTCTACAGCGCCCTTCTCCTCCACCTCACGCTCGCGTTCTGGGCGCTGCTGCGCCGTCGCACCCTGCGATTGTCGCCCTGGGAATGGACGCAGTTCGTCCTCGGCATGTCGATCATTCCCTTCGGCACGCTTCATGTGGTCGGCACGCGCATCGCCCACGATTATTTCGGCGTCGAAACAGGCTATCCGTGGGTGCTGGGATCCCTGGTCACAGGCACGTGGCTGGGCGTCGTGCGCCAGTTCGGGCTCGTACTCGTGGTCTGGATCCATGCCTGCATCGGCATCCACTTCGCCTGGCGCCTGCGCCCCTGGTATGCGACGTGGCTGCCGCTGTTCTATGCCGTCGCGCTGCTGGTGCCGGCGGCAGGACTCGGCGGCGCAGCGATAGCGCTGCGGGACTTCGCCGACCTCGCGCGCCAGCCGGGCTTCCTCGACAATGTCTTCGATGTTGTGCACGCACCGAACAGCGAGGACATCGCCGCGCTCTATGCGCTGTCGGACGATCTCGTGGCGATAGCCGCTGCGCTGCTCGTCGCCAGTTTCGGCGCCCGCCCGCTGCGCGACCTGTGGGAGCGCCGGGCCGGCGTCGTGCAGCTGACTTATGGTGAAAACAGAACCGTTTCAGCACCGACGGGCCTCTCCATCCTCGAGATGAGCCGCTTCGGCGGCATCCCTCACGCGTCGGTCTGCGGCGGACGGGGGCGCTGCTCGACCTGCCGCGTGCGGATCGGGGGGCCCGATCGCGCGCTGCTGCCGCCACCGTCGCCGGAAGAGCAGAAGGTGCTTGCCCGCATCGGGGCTCCCGAGAATGTCCGCCTCGCCTGCCAGCTTCGCCCGCCGCCGGGCCGCTATCGCGTGACGCCCCTGCTGCCCGCCTCGTCCGGGCCGGTCGAAGCCTATCGTCGCCAGCCGCAGGCACATGGCGGCGAGCGCTTCGTCGCCATCCTGTTTGCCGACATTCGCGGCTTCACCTCGATTTCGGAGGGCCGCCTGCCCTACGACGTCGTGTTCCTGCTCAATCGTTATTTCCGCGCGACCGGTCAGGCCGTGCAGGCGGCTGGCGGACGGCTCGACAAGTTCATCGGCGACGGCGTCATGGCGATCTTCGGACTCAATACGGATCCGCAGACAGCCTGTCGCCAGGCCCTCGATGCGGCGCAGCGCATGAGCGCAGCCCTTGACGATCTCAACGAGGCGCTGTCGGGCGATCTCGACCAGCCCCTGCGCATCGGTATCGGCCTGCACGCAGGCCCGGCCATCGTGGGCGAGATGGGCTTCGAGCGCGTTTCCTCGCTGACCGCGATCGGCGACACCGTCAACACCGCGAGCCGGCTCGAGACCCTGACCAAGGAATTCGGCGTCGAACTGGTTGTCTCACAGGACCTGCTCGATCGTGCCGGCGTCCAGTTGCCAACCGCGCCCGACCATGAGGTTGAGATCCGCGGCCGCCAGAGTCGGCTGACTGTGCGGGCGGTCGCGCGGGCTATCGATCTCACGAGCTTGTCATCTTAAATTCGTTGCGATGACCGGTATCTCCGAAACAATCGTCTGATCATCAGGAGGCCACGATGCGCTCAACCCTTCTTTCCTGCGTTGCGCTGTGTGCGTTCGCCCTGTCGACAGCCGCTCTGGCAGCAGGCGGCGGCAGCAGCGGCCTCGACAGCCCCCAGACAAAGCCCTCCGATCCGAATTACACCCGCGCCAAATCGATGATCGAGGCCAAGAACTACCAGGGGGCAATGCCGCTCCTGCAGCAGGTGGTGGCCAAGGATCCCAAGAATGCGGATGCCTATACGCTGATGGGCTATGCCACGCGCAAGTCGGGCGATCCGAACGGCTCGCTGCAGTACTACAACCAGGCGCTGGCGCTCGATCCCAAGCACATCGGCGCCCACGAATATATCGGCGAGGCCTATCTGATGCTCGGCCGACCGGCCGATGCCGAGCAGCATCTGGCACGGCTCGATTCGATCTGCGTCTTCGGCTGCACCGAATACAAGATGCTGAAGGCGGCGATCGCCGACTACAAGGCAGGCAGGAAGCCGACGAACTGATCCTATCGCACGTCGTCGAGCGCCAGTCGCACGGCGAGGCCGGCGAATACCGTTCCCAGCAGGTACTGCGGCGCACGGCGCAGGCGGCGTTGTCTGGTCAGCGCCCTTCCGAGCCCGCTGGCGGTCATGATGACGACGCCGTTGACGATCAGGCCGATCAGATTGAGCAAAGTTGCGAACAGCATGATCTGCACAGCGACCGACCCTGCTTCGGGCCGAACGAATTGAGGGAAGAGGGCCAACACGAACAGCGCCATTTTCGGATTGAGCAGATTCGTGAACAGGCCCTGGCGAAAGACCGAACCGACGGAGTAACGCCGTGCCTCCGGGCTCGGCGCGAACACTGTCCCGGTGGAACGGAACGCCCTCCAGGCAAGATAAAGCAGATACGCCGCACCGAGATACCGGACCACGTCGTAAGCGACCGGCACGGCAACGAAGAGCTGCGACAGGCCGAAAGCCGCCGCCAGAGCGTGGCAATAGGTACCGGCCTGGATGCCGGCGAGCGTCGCGAAGCCCGACGCCCTTCCCTGGCCGATGCTCCGCGAGGCGATCAGCAACATATCTGGCCCTGGCGTCACAGTGAGCGCCAGGCAGGCAGCCGCGAACAGGGCGAGCGTGGAAAAGTCGGGCATCCGCGGACCTCCGCCCTCCAGTGTCCGGCCGTTCAGTGCGCGAACAGGATCGGCACGGTCATGCTGCCGAGGATCGTCCGGCTGGCCCCGCCCAGCATCATCTCGCGCACGCGCGAGTGGCCGTAGACGCCCATCACCACCAGATCGGCGCTGCTGTCGGCGGCGCGGGACAGGATGATGTCGCCGACATCGGCATCGGCCGCGCTGTCGCGCTGAGCCACGGCCTTGACGCCATGGCGCTCCAGCCAGGTGACGATGCTTGCGGCCGACGTAGGTTCCTCGTCTTCCAGGCCCTTCGGGGGGTCGATCGTGAGCACGACCACCTTGTCCGCCTTCCGTAGCAGCGGCAGGGCATCCGCCGCCGCCCGCCCGGCCTCCCGACGGCCGTTCCAGCACAACAGCACCGTCTTGCCGGGAGGGGTGGTGACGCCGATATGCGGCACGACGAATACCGGCCGCTCGCTGGCCAGCGCCAGCCGTTCGGGGAGGTCCGGCAGCGCCCCCAGGGCCGAAGGCTCAGGCTCGGCCTGGCTCACCACGACCAGATCCGCGCCATGGGAGAAATTGGCCAGCGCCTCATCGGCATAGCCGTCGGCGGTATGCCATTCGTGCGGGCAGCTCTTGCCTTTGAGCGCCCCCTCGAAGAGGGCCGCGGCGGCCGCTTCGTCCGCCTTCACCGCCGCCTCGTAGTTCCGGTAGAGCGTGTCCATCGCCAGGCTGCCGTCACTGAAGATCGGCGCTTCGAACCGCGTGCGCACGTAGAGACCGACCACATGCGCATCGAAGCGCGTGGCGAGGTCGACCGCGACAGCGATACGGCTCGCGGCCGTCTTGCCGGCATCGCAATGAACCAGAATGACCTTGTAACCCATGCTTCTTCCTCCTGACGACAGCCCCACAATAGTCGGGGATTTTGCCGAATGCGAAATTCCTCCGCCTTGACGGTCTTGCGGTCTTTCCTCCCGTCCATCCGGGCCGCTATTCTCGCCGGTGAACGTCGGTTCAGCCCCGACCTTGAAAGGACTTTAAGCGATGAGCACGGCCGCCACACCTGTCCCTCTCGTTTTCGGCGACTACGCTCTTGAGGATCGCTACCGGCTCGACAAGGGCCGCGTCTACCTGACCGGCATCCAGGCGCTCGTGCGCCTGCCCATGATGCAGCGCCAGCGCGACCTCAAGGCCGGCCTCAACACCGGCGGTTTCATCTCCGGCTACCGCGGCTCGCCGCTCGGCATGTACGACAACGCCCTCTGGGGTGCGAAGCGGTATCTCAAGGAAAACAACATCCATTTCCAGCCGGGCATCAACGAGGACCTGGCGGCAACCGCGGTTTGGGGTACGCAGCAGACCAACCTGTTCCCCGGCGCCACCGTCGATGGCGTGTTCTCGATCTGGTACGGCAAGGGGCCGGGCGTCGACCGCTCCATGGACGTGCTGAAGCACGGCAATGCCGCCGGCACCTCGCCCCATGGCGGCGTCATCGCGCTCGCGGGCGACGACCACGGCTGCCAGTCCTCGACCCTGCCGCACCAGAGCGAGCAGGTATTCGCAGCCGCCATGATCCCGGTGATCAATCCGGCGACGGTGCAGGAATATCTCGACTTCGGGATCCTGGGCTTCGCCCTGTCGCGCTATTCGGGTTGCTGGATCGGCTTCAAGGCGATCTCCGAGACGGTCGAGTCGGGCGCCTCGGTCTGGATCGACCCTGAGCGGATCCAGATCGTCATGCCGACGGACTTCCAGCTCCCGCCCGGAGGTCTCGGTATCCGCAATCCCGATCCGCCGCTGGACCAGGAGAGGCGCCTGCACGGGCCCAAGATGGCGGCCGTGAAGGCATTCGTGCGCGCCAACGGCTTCGACCGCATGGTGATCGATCCGCCTCGCGCCCGGATCGGCATCATGACCACCGGCAAGGCCTATCTCGACACCCGCCAGGCGCTGGAGGATCTCGGCATCAGCGAGGAGCGCGCCAAGGCGCTCGGCATCCGCCTCTACAAGGTCGGCATGACCTGGCCGCTGGAACCGGAAGGGGCGCGGCGCTTCGCCGAGGGCCTCGAAGAAGTCATCGTGATCGAGGAGAAGCGCTCCAATCTCGAGGATCAGCTGGTCCGCATCCTCTACAACCTTCCGGCCGACCGCCGGCCGCTGGTGATCGGCAAGGCCGACGAGACCGGCCACATCATCCTGCCGAGCGAGGGCGAACTGTCGCCGACAGGCGTGGCCCTCGTCATCGCCACCCGGCTGATGAAGCATGGCGGCGACTCGCCGGAGCTGAAGCAGCGCCTGGCCCGCCTCGAAGCCAAGGAGAAGCTGCTGAACGCCCCGCCGCCGAAGGTGGCGCGCACGCCGTTCTTCTGCTCCGGCTGCCCGCACAACACCTCGACGCGCGTGCCCGAAGGCAGCCGCGCCATGGCCGGCATCGGCTGCCACGGCATGGCGATCTCGATGCCGGACCGCCGCACCTCGATCATCAGCCATATGGGTGGCGAAGGCGTGTGCTGGGTCGGCCAGGCGCCGTTCACGTCCGAGAAGCACATCTTCCAGAACCTGGGCGACGGCACCTACTACCACTCCGGCCTGCTGGCGATCCGCCAGGCCGCTGCGGCCGGCGTCAACATCACCTTCAAGATCCTCTACAACGACGCGGTCGCGATGACCGGCGGCCAGCCGCACGACGGTCCGCTCACCGTTCCCGAAATCACGCGCCAGGTGGAGGCCGAGGGCGCCAAGCGCATCGTCGTCGTCACCGACGAACCCGACAAGTATCCGCCCAATGCCGGCTTCGCGCACGGCGTCAGCGTCCGCCACCGCGACGATCTCGATGCGGTCCAGCGCGAACTGCGCGAGATCCCCGGGCTCACGGTGCTGGTCTACGACCAGACCTGCGCGGCCGAGAAGCGGCGGCGCCGCAAGCGCGGCACCTTCCCGGATCCCGCCAAGCGCGTCTTCATCAACGACGCGGTCTGCGAAGGCTGCGGCGACTGCTCGGAGAAGAGCAATTGCGTGTCGGTGAAGCCGCTCGAGACCGAGCTCGGCCGCAAGCGCCAGATCGACCAGAGCAATTGCAACAAGGACTTCTCCTGCCTCAAGGGCTTCTGCCCGAGCTTCGTGTCGGTGCATGGCGGCACGCCCGCCAAGGCACGCCGCACGCAGCTCAAGGTCGTGCAGGACGACCCCTTCGCCGCGCTGCCGATGCCGACGGTACGGCCGCTGAGCGAAGCCTATGGAATCCTCGTGACCGGCATCGGCGGCACGGGTGTCATCACCGTCGGCGCGCTGATCGGTATGGCCGCCCATCTCGAGGGCAAGGGCTGCACGGTGCTCGACTTCACGGGCCTCGCCCAGAAGAACGGCGCGGTGATGAGCCATGTGCGGCTTGCGCCCAAGCCGGAGGACCTGCATGCCGTGCGCATCGCCGCCGGCGGCGCCAACCTCGTGCTGGGCTGCGACATGGTCGTGGCGGCTTCGCCCGCCGCGCTGTCGCGCATCGAACCCGGCGTCACCAGGGCCATCATCAACGGCTACATGCAGCCGGTTGCGGCCTTCGTGCTGAACGGCGACATGGATCTCGGGGCCGAGTCCATGATGAAGGCGATCCGCGACGCCGCCGGCGACGAGGCGACATCCTTCGTCGACGGAACGGGCCTCGCCACGGCGCTGCTGGGCGACTCCATCGCCACCAACCTCTTCATGCTGGGCTACGCTTGGCAGAAGGGCCTGGTGCCACTGTCGCTGGATGCCCTGATGCGCGCCATCGAACTGAACGGCGTCGCCGTCGAGACCAGCAAGCGCACCTTCGCCTGGGGCCGCCTCGCCGCGCACAATCTTGGCACGGTACAGGCCGCCGCCAAGCCGACGCTTCGCGTCGAGAAGCCAGTGGCTCGGACCCTCGCCGAGATCGTCGCCAAGCGCGTCGAACTGCTGACCGCCTACCAGAACAAGGCCTATGCCGATCGCTACCGCGCTTTCGTCGACAAAGTCGCCAAGGTCGAGAAGGAGAAGGCCAAGGGCCGCTCCGGCCTCGCCGAGGCCGTCGCGAAGTCGCTCTACAAGCTCATGGCCTACAAGGACGAGTACGAGGTGGCGCGCCTCTATACCGACGGCGAGTTCCTGAAGAAGCTCGGTGCGCAGTTCGAGGGCGACTACACGCTGAGCTTCCACCTCGCGCCGCCGCTCTTCGCCGAACGCGATGCGTCCGGACAGTTGAAAAAGCGGGAGTACGGACCAAAGATGATGACGGCGTTTCGCCTGCTCGCATCGCTGAAGGGCCTCCGTGGGACGCGATTCGACCCGTTCGGCCGCACCGAAGAGCGCCGCATGGAGCGCCGTCTGATCGGCGAGTACGAAGCCACCATCGACAGCATGCTGGCGACGCTCGACCAGAACAACCACGCACTGGCGGTGCAGATCGCGCAGGTGCCGGAAAGCATGCGCGGCTTCGGACACATCAAGGAAAAGAACGTGAAGACCGCGAAAGCGCGTGAAGCGTCGCTGCTGGCCGCCTATCGCGCCCCGGCGATGGCACAGATGGCCGCCGAATAGGAGCGAAGCGCTACGGGACGCCAACGCTCCCGAATGGGGTTGGGGAAGGAGCGAAGGCGTCCCGGCTACGCACGCCCCCGCGAAGGGAGGGTGCGGAGGCGCACCTCCGCCTATAGGCCCGTTCTGCGGGGACAATCAATGGTAGTAAAACGCACACTTGAAGTGCGTTCAGGCACGCCCTGTCTGATGCGAGTACGAGGCAGGATCGAACTTGCCGCCAGCGCCTGTTTTCCCTCCCAGCAGATCGAGCGCGCGTTGCCACTTGGCGTCGAAATCGACATCGAACACCAGCCCCGGATTCGCGTCGACCACGAGCCAGGCATTGTCCTGCATCTCGCGATCGAGCTGGCCCGGCGCCCAGCCCGAATGACCAAGCGCCAGCCACGCCTGCTTGGGACCGCTGCCGGCCGCCATGTCCTTCAGGATCTCAAGGGACGCAGTGAGCGCGAGACCGCCGTCGATGAGCAGCGTCTCTTCCCGCTTGTAATCTGCCGAGTGCAGCACGAGGCCGCGTGAAGTCTCGACCGGTCCGCCGAA
Organism: Pseudomonadota bacterium; assembly: GCA_018240685.1. Taxonomy (GTDB): domain Bacteria; phylum Pseudomonadota; class Alphaproteobacteria; order Reyranellales; family Reyranellaceae; genus Reyranella. Next base: position 66,012 of record JAFEFG010000007.1, read on the forward strand.
CAGGACCGGTTGCTCCACGGCGCTCGCCGGAACCTCGATGCCGAGCTGGCGATAGACCTGTTCGAGCGGCAGGTCATCGACCGTGTTGTTCACGATGATGCCCAGCGCGCCGTCATCATCATGTTTGCAGATGAAGACCACACTCTTCTGAAAGCGCTCGTCCGGCATGGACGGCGCAGCGACCAGAAAGCGGCCGACGAGTGAGGCCGCAGGCGAAGACCCGGACATCGTCATGTAATGTTCCCCTAAATCCATGGGGATTGTCCGGTCAAAGATCAAGCCCCGATGCCCC
>JAFEFG010000080.1 GCA_018240685.1 Pseudomonadota bacterium
TCGCCTCTATCAACGTGCCTGCGAAGACGCCGCCCGCTCGCCCTACGAGGATCTGAAAGCGCAGCATGGGAGGCGAAAGAACGGCCTCGACGACGACGCCGAGACCGGCTCGACGCCGCAGATCGACAGCGCGTCGTGATTTCCGGCCCGCTCTCCAGGCCTGGCGCTGTCGTTGCGCCCTTTAGCGGGCGTCGGTAGAGGGGGCGTACCAACCACGACTGCCGGGAGTGCTTGCGACGGGGCTCGGACCTTGTCCAATCGGCACCGACATCGAGAGTAGCGGCGGCAGGAGTGCCTGCCGCCAAAGATGATCCAGAAGATCGGCACCGCCCTTGAGGCCTGCACCCTCGGCAAAGGTCCCAAGGGATGCCCAGGGTGTTGCGCCGGGGAAGGTCCCTGTGCGGAGCAGCTTATACAAAGCAAGCAGCGATACGGCCCGTGTCGGATCGAATAACGCCGCCACACCCGCATCGAAAATCGGATCGACGTGCCGCGGCTGGAACCGATGAACGCCGGGCAGCGCGGGCCTGTTCGACGCCATGTCCTGCAATGCCTTCGTTACCTGTTCTGCCGTCGGAAGCATGCGCTGCACGGCACCCGGCGCAGGATCGGTCCAGAGCCCTGCCTGGCGACCAAGCCAGTCCACGACATCCGCGACCATCCGCGGTTTGCCGATTGCATTGCCGATGCCCTCGGTCAGCATCGTGTCCCGGTAGTCGCCGAGACGATCCCAAAGGCTGTCGCCGCTCGGTGATGGCGGCTGAGATGCCTGTCGTCCCCCGGCGGGTTGGGTGATCTGAGTGTCAGCCGTCCCGCCTGCGACGGGCGCATCGTCCCAAGACGACGGCCAGCCGGCCGGCCGACCGGAGGCGCCGCCGAGGAACGTGTCGGGTGAAAAGGAGGGCGAGCGCGTGCCCGAAGAGAGGCGATCGGCGGTGGAATTGTTCATGGGCCCAGGATAAGCCCGGGCCCCGCGACGCGACGATTCCGGTCCTTACCGGCTACCGCGCGATGACTTTTCGTCGGATCGCGCCGTCGTCTTGGCACGGGCGCGGTGACGCGACGAGCGTCGGGAAGACGGCCGAAGCAGAAGTCATCGCGCTTCAGAGGGCGGTGGCCGGTTCCTTGGCCTTGGCCGCGGGCGCGCCCTCGGCGTCCTCGCGCTCCTTCTCCTTCCGCGCCTTCAGGAGCTTGCGCAGGATCATGTTGCGCTTGAGCGCGGAGATGTGGTCGACGAACAGGATGCCGTCGAGGTGGTCGATCTCGTGCTGCACGCAGGTGGCGAGCAGGCCCTCGCAGGCGAGTTCCTGCTTGTGGCCGTCGCGGTCGAGGTAGCGCACCGTCACCTGCGCCGGGCGGACCACGTCGGCATAATGCTCGGGCAGCGACAGGCAGCCTTCTTCATAGGTGGCGTCCTCGTCCGAAGCCGCGATGATCTCGGGATTGGCCATGCACAGCGGACCGGTCTTGGTATCCTCGCGGTCGATGTCCAGCACGATGACACGCTTCAGCGCGCCCACCTGCGGGGCGGCGAGCCCGATGCCGGGCGCGGCGTACATCGTCTCCAGCATGTCGTCCATGAGCTGGCGCACCTCGTCGTCCACCGCCGCGACGGGCAGGGACTTCTTCTTGAGGCGCGGATCGGGTGCCGTAAGGATGGTCTTGAGGGCCATGGTGCCTAAATATGCAGCGAAACCGGGCGTTTCAAGGCCGGCCAGGGGCCCCGGGAGGCCCCTTTCACGCGGCCCGCTTCACCATGGTGCCGACGCCGGCCTCGGTGAAGATCTCCAGCAGCAGGCAGTGCGGAACGCGGCCATCCATGATGACGGCCGCCTCGACACCCCGGTTCACCGCATCGATGCAGTTCTCGACCTTGGGGATCATGCCGCCGGAAATGGTGCCGTCAGCGATCAGCGCGCGCGCCTGGTCCACGGTCATCTCCGGGATCAGCCTGCCGTCCTTGTCGAGCACGCCCGGCACGTCGGTGAGGAACAGCAGGCGCTTGGCCTTCATGGCGCCGGCGATGGCCCCGGCCGAGGTATCGGCGTTGATGTTGTAGGTGAGCTCGTCGTCGACGCCGAAGCCGATCGGCGCCACCACCGGGATGACGTCGGCGCGGCGCAGCTGCTCCAGCACCATGACGTTGATCTTGGCCGGCTCGCCCACCTGCTTGAGGTCGACCTTCAGCAGCTCGCCGGTCTTGGGGTCGCGCATCTCGGTGACCTTGCGGGCAAGGATCAGGTTGCCGTCCTTGCCGCAGATGCCGACCGCCGTGCCGCCGCATTCGTTGATGTCGGCCACGATCGCCTTGTTGATGGAGCCGGCCAGGACCATCTCGACGATCTCCATCGTCGCCGCGTCGGTCACGCGCAGGCCGTTCACGAACGTGCTCTTGATGCCGACGCGCTCCAGCATCTTGTTGATCTGCGGGCCGCCGCCATGGACGACAATCGGGTTCATGCCGACCTGCTTCATCAGCACGACGTCGCGCGCGACGAGGTCGCCGAGCTTGGGGTCGGTCATGGCATGGCCGCCATACTTCACGACAAAGGTCGCGTCGTTGTGCCGGCGCATGTAGGGCAGGGCCTTGGAGATGGTCTCCGCCATGCGGATCAGGCGCTTCTGCTCCTTGTCGCTTTGAACCGGCTCGGCCATGTCGCTGGAACCCCAAGTTGGCAAAAGCCCCCTCCCGGGCCGGGAGAGGGCTAAGGCGGCATCATATATCAGGCGCGCGGCGGATAGAAGAAAAGGCCGCCCTCCGTCAAGATGCAGATCGGAAATTTCACGTGATCGATACCGACATCCTCGCCGAGCGTGGCCACATCGTGGCACCCGCGCTGCTCACGCCCCGGCAATGCCACGACCTGGCGGCGCTGTGGTCCGACACGACGCGCTTCCGCAAGCACATCGTCATGCAGCGCCACGGCTACGGGCAAGGCGAGTACCAGTATTTCGCCTATCCCCTCCCGGCCGAGGTCCAGCGCCTGCGCGAGGCGCTCTATCCCGCCCTCGCCGCCGTGGCCAATCGCTGGAACGAGACGCTGGGGCTCGAAAAGCGCTTTCCCGCCACGCTCGAGCGGTGGCTGCAGGAATGCCACGCCGGCGGCCAGGCGCGGCCGACGCCGCTTCTGCTGCGCTACCGCACGGGCGACTACAACTGCCTGCACCGCGACCTTTACGGCGAGCTGGTCTTTCCGCTGCAGGCCGCAATCCTGCTGAGCGAGCCGGGGCGGGACTTCGAGGGTGGCGAGTTCATGCTGGTCGAGCAGCGGCCGCGCCAGCAGTCGCGCGGCGAGGTGGTGCCGCTGCGCCAGGGCGATGCGGTGATCTTCGCCGTCAACCAGCGGCCGGCGCGGGGCGCGCGCGGCTGGCATCGCACCGCGATGCGGCACGGGGTGGCGACGATCCGGCAGGGCGAACGCTTCACCCTCGGCCTCATCTTCCACGACGCCGCCTGAAGCGGCGCCAGACCCGGAACGGCGCAGACCCGGAGCGGCGCCGGGATCAGCCCGTCGCGACGGCGAGGATCTCGGCCCGCAGCTCGGCAATCCCGAAGCCGGTCTGGCTGCTGGTCGCGAGCGCGCGCGGATGGGCGGCAGCGTACTTGCGCGCGACCGCCTCGGCGGCGGCGACGGCGCGCGGGATCTCGGCCGGCTTGAGATAGTCGGCCTTGGTCAGCACGATCTGGTAGGAGACGGCGGCGGCGTCGAGGTTCTTCATGGTTTCGCGGTCGCTGTCTTTCACGCCGTGCCGGGAATCGATCAGCAGGCACACCCGCTTGAGCGTCGGCCGGCCGCGCAGATAGGCCGAGGCGAGATCCTGCCAGGTCTCCTTCATCGACTTCGAGACCTGGGCGAAGCCGTAGCCCGGCAGGTCGACGAGATAGAGCCGGCCGGCCAGGTCGAAGAAATTGATCTGCCGCGTGTGGCCCGGGCTCGAGGAGGTCCGCGCCAGCGTCTTGCGCCCGGTGAGGGCGTTGACGAGGCTCGACTTGCCGACGTTGGAGCGGCCGGCGAAGGCGACTTCCGGCGGGCCGACCGGGATCAGCGACTCGAAGGACGCGGCGCCGGCCACGAACTCGCACGAGCCGGCGAAGAGCTTGCGGGCCGCCTCGATCTCCTCCGGCGTGTAGGCCGCGGCCGTGCGATCGTCCATCAGCCCTTCTTGGCCGCGCCCTTGGCGCCCTTGCCCGCGTCGCCCTTCTTGCCGTTGCCGCGCGGCGCCGGAGCGGCCACGGCGGCTGCCGCGGCCGGCTGCGCCTTGCCGCCGATCGGCGCGCCGTGGCGACGCATGATGAAGTACTGCTGCGCGATCGACAGCGTGTTGCTCCAGGCCCAGTAGATCACCAGGCCCGCCTGGAACGAGGCCATCATGAAGGTGAACATGATGGGCAGGAACTGGAACACGCGCTGCTGCACCGGGTCGGCGGGCGCGGGATTGAGCCGCTGCTGCAGGAACATCGTCACGCCCATGATCGCGGGCCACAGGCCGATGTTGAAGAAGTGCAGGTATGCCGGCACCTGCCAGTGGATCAGGCCGAAGCCGGTCAGGATGGTCAGCGGATCGGGCGCGCTGAGATCGTGGATCCAGCCGAAGAACGGCTGATGGCGCATCTCGATCGTGGTGTAGAGCACCTTGTAGAGCGCGAAGAAGACCGGGATCTGCACCATGATGGGCAGGCAGCCGGCCGCGGGATTCACCTTCTCGCGGCGATAGAGCTGCATCATCTCCTGATTGAGACGCGTTCGATCCTCGCCGTAGCGCTGCTTCAGCTTCTCCATCTCCGGCTGCAGCCGCTTCATCTTGCTCATGGCGGCATAGGACTTGTTGGCGAGCGGGAAGAACGCCGCCTTCACGATCACGGTCAGCGTCAGGATCGCCAGACCGAAGTTGCCGAGCTGCCGGTAGAGCCACTCGAGTAGCCAGAACAGTGGCTTGGTGAAGAACCAGAACCAGCCCCAGTCGATCGTGAGGTCGAAGCGCTCGAAGCCGTACTTCTCGCGATAGGCGTCGATCACGCGCACGATCTTGGCGCCGGCGAACAGGTGGGCGTCGCTGTCGACGGTGGCGCCGGGCGCGATCGTCTGGCCGGGCGCCACATAGTCGATCTGGTATTTGACGTTGGGCTCGGTGCCGGTCTGCTTCAGCGACACGTCGACCTTGATCTTCTGGTCGGGGATCAGCGTCGCCATCCAGTACTTGTCGGTGATGCCGACCCAGCCGCCGGTGGTGCTGATCTTCTCCTGCTTGTCGCCCTTGAAGTCCTTGTAGCCGAACTCCTTCAGGCTACCGTTGAAGACGCCATACGGGCCCTCATGCAGCACGTAGGTCCCTTCCGGCGGCGGCTCGCCGAAACGCACGATCAGGCCCCACGGAAATACCGTGATCGGCTTGTCGGACTTGTTCTCGACGCTCTGCTTGACGTTGAACAGGAACTCGTCGTCGACGGAGATCGTCAGGACGAAGACGACGTTCTGGCCGTTGTCCCAGGTCAGCCGCACCGGCTTGCCCGGCGCCACCGTGGGCTTGTCGGCGGTCCAGAGCGTGTCGGCGCCCGGCAGCTTCAACGCCGGGTCGGACGACGACCAGCCGAACTCGGCGTAGTAGGGATGCTGGCTGCCGACCGGCGACAGGACCGGCACCGGCGGACTGTTCGGATCGAGCGTCTCGCGGTGCTTGGCGAGCTGCACGTCATCGATGCGCGCGCCCTTGAGGTCGATCGAGCCGATCAGCTGCGGCGTGTCGAAGGTGACGCGCGGGCTGCGGGACAGCGCCTCTTGGCGGGGCACGAAGGCCTCGGCTGCCGGAGCGGATGACGAGCCGGGCGCCGCCGCCTGCCCCGGCGTCGCAGGAGCACCGGCAGGCTGCGTCGCCGGCTGGCCCGCCGTCTGCTGCTGCTGCGACGGCGCGGATGGCTTCGTGGGAAAGAAGTGCTGCCAGCCCAGGATGATCAGCACCGAGAGCACGATGGCGACAATGAAATTCTTCTGGTCCATTGGTGATTGCTTCAGGTGCGCTCGGCAGTGTGACAGGAAAGGCCGCCGCGCCGCGCAGGCGAACGGGCGGGAGGAACAGGGTCGTATCCGCCGGCTCCCCAGGGATGGCAGCGACAGAGGCGGCCGGCGGCCAGCGCGCTGCCCTTCAGCGCGCCGTGCACCGTGATCGCTTCGACGGCATAGGCCGAGCAGGACGGCTCGTAGCGGCAGGCGCCGACGAAGAAGTAGGCGAGCGTCAGCTGGTAGAGACGGATCGCGCCGCGCAGGGCCAAGGAAATCATGCGGCCCGGAAACTGGCGATTCGCCACGGCCTGCGCAAGCCGTCCGGGGGAGGTCATGGCGTCGCGATGTCTTGCGGGGGCTCGCGCAGGGGCTCCTGGGGAGCCAGCGCCTTCAGGCGCCGCAGCGCCTCGACCAGTTCCTGCCGGAGCGTGGCGAAGTCCCGGCCCAGCGCCGCCTGGCGGCCGACCAGCACGTAGTCGAGATCGGGACGGGCCTGGCCCGGGATCACCTGGCGGGCGATCTCGCGCAGGCGACGGCGCACGCGGTTGCGGGCGACGGCATTGCCGACCTTGCGGCTGACGGTGAAGCCCACCCGCACAACCGGGCGCGTAAGCTCCGGCGGCGCCGGCGCCGCCTGCAGCACGAAGCCCGGCATGGCGCAGCGGCGCCCGGCCTGGACGCGCAGGAAATCCCGACGATTGGGTAGACGCCCGGGGCGCGCCGGGGCCAAGGACAGAAGCCTGGCGCTAGGCCGACAGGCGCTTGCGGCCCGAACGACGGCGGTTGGCGATGACCTTGCGGCCGCCGACCGTCGCCATGCGGGACCGGAAGCCATGCCGCCGCTTGCGGACCAGCTTGCTCGGCTGATAGGTGCGTTTCATGACGCAACTCCTTCAAAGACAAGCCCCCGCGCGCTGGCTGCGGGGGCGAATTTCGTGGCCGTGGGTAATAAGCGCGCGCGGCGGCTGAGTCAACGCCACCCGGCACCGTTAGGATAGTCTATGGCGCTGGTCCTGCACGGCTATATCCATAGTGTCTACGTCCGCATCGCGCGGCTGGCGCTCACCGAGAAGGGAGTGGCCTACGAGCGAGTCGAGGTGAACCCCTTCGTCCCCGAAAGCGTAGGCGTCTATCGCGCCCTCCATCCGTTCGGCCGGGTGCCGACCCTCGTCCATGACGGCTTTGTCCTCTACGAGACCGGAGCCATCACCCGCTACGTCGACCGGCGCTTTGCGGGGCCGGCGCTGCAGCCGGACGAGCCGCGTGCCCTCGCCCGCATGGACCAGATCATCGGCGTGGCGGACTCCTATGCCTACTGGCCCCTGGTCCGCCAGGTCTTCGCCCACCGCGTGATGCGGCCCCGCCTCGGCCGGCCCGCGGACGAGGCCGAGATCGACCGCGGCCTGGCCGCAGCCCCCACCGTGCTGGCGGCGCTGGAGGCCCTGGCCGGCCCTGAGGCGTTTCTGACCGGGCCGACCCTGTCTCTCGCCGACCTTCATCTCGGGGCCATGATCGCCTATTTCGCGCAGGCCCCGGAGGGGAAGGCGCTTCTTGCCCGCTACGACCGCCTCGCCGGCTGGTGGCAACGCTTGGCCAGCCGGCCCAGCATGGCCGCCACCGAGCCGCCGAGATCGGCCTGACCTCAGCCGGCGACGCCGCGCAGCGCCTCCAGCGTCGTTTCGGGCTCCGGCCGACGGGTATAGTCGGGATCGGCCTCGACCGAGCGTACGATGCCTCCGGCATCGACGACGAAGCGGGCCGGCACCGGCAGGCGCCAGGAGGGGTCGCCGTTGCGGACGGCAAGATCGTTGCCGAAGCTCAGGTAAACCTGGCGCAGATCGTCGGGCAGCGTGAAGGCGAGGCCGAAGGCTTCGGCGACAGCCGACTTCTCGTCCCACAGGATCGGAAAGGTAAGCTTCTGTTTGGCCGCCATGTCCGCGACGCGCGCGGGCAGTTCGGGCGAGATCACGATCAGCGAAGCCCCAAGGGCGGCGATATCGGTGTAGATGGTCTGCAGAGCGTCCAGCTCATGTCGGCAGTAGGGTCACCACGACCCTCGGAAGAAGGAAAGGACCAGCGGGCCGCCGGCCAGCAGGTCGTCCGACGCGACGCGCCGGCCATCGTGGTTGGCCAGCTCGAAGGTCGGCATTCCGCCACCGACCGGCACGATGCGATCCAGGATGCCGGACCGGCGCAGATCTTCGGTCGCACGATGCATGATCGCTTGTCGCTCGGGCGGAATCCGCGTGGCCGAGGCGGCGCGGGTAGCGGCGAGCTTCTCTTCCAGGGACATCGGCTTCCTCCTTTGGCAATCGTCAGGACGGGGCAAGCTTGCTGTAGGTCTCGCGCAAGGCGACGATGGCGTGGTCGGCGCAGCCGTTCTCGCGCTCGACGTTGGCGCGGGCATAGTCCGGCGATGTCATCATGGCGATGAAGGCGGCACGCGATGGATAGCGGACCATCGCGACATAGTCCCAGCGATGGGACTCGGGCACGCCGAGCGCCACCGCCTGCGCCTCGCCGGTCCAGACGATGGTGCCGCCCTGCGCCTTGATCAGCTTGATCGACTGCGCGCTGTAGCGGAGATAGGCGTCCCAGCCGCTGCCATTGCCGTCGAGCGAGCGCTCGCGGAAGCGCATCAGGTTCAGCATCATGACCGGACCGTCGTCGGGCAGAGCCTTCAGGCTTTCGAGGTTGAGATGCTCGATCATTGTCCCGATCCCAGCAGCGCGAGGGCGGGCTCGGCGACGCTCTCGAGCAGGCGGCGCTTGGCGCCGGTCCGGGCCAGCACGCGGATGCCCAGCACGACACCCAGGAAGTGCGCGGAAAGCGTGGCGGCGTCGATCTGCCCGGACACCTGCCCGTCGCGCGCCGCCGCCTCGAGACTGCGGCGGAAGAAGGCGCGGATCTCGCCGAGATAGGCGGTCACCAGGCGACCGATCTCCGCGTCGCGAGACGCCACATCCAGCGCGGAGTTCACCAGAAGGCAGCCCTTGGAGTCGGGGTCCCTGGCCGAGCGCTCGATGATCTCCGCCAGGAAGGTCTCGATCGCCTGCTTCGGCGCATGACGCGCCTCGATGCGGGCGATGCGCTCGCGCATCGAGCGATTGGCGTAGCGCTCCAGGGCAAGGACGAACAGTTCGCGCTTGTCGCCATAGGCGTTGTAGAGGCTCGCGCTGCCGATCCCCATGGCCTCGGCCAGATCGCGCACCGAACTCGCCTCATAGCCGCGCGCCCAGAAGCAATCGACGGCGGCGTCGAGCGCTCGATCCTCATCGAATGCCTTCAGGCGGGACATGCCCTAGACAAGCATTATTCTGAAACGATCGCTACAGAATAATGCATCCGACATGCGGAGCGGCGGCGGTGGCCCAGGCGCTTCGACTGCCGCACAGGCACTGCAGATTTGCTTCTCCCTGCCCGATTCGCCGTCATTGCGGCCTTGGCGGGGGTCCCGACTTCTGGAACGCCCGTTTCTCGAACGGCCGGAACGCTCTTGCCGCAGACGTCCCCGCTTGAACCCGGGCGGACCGCTAGGCTCGGCGGGCGGTCTTCGATAAAATCGCGGGCGATGGTCGCCGACGTCACCCTTCAAGCTCGTCCGCTCCGGCGTGTCGCGCGGCGCTTCGTGCCGGCCTTCGGCCTCACCTGGCGCATCCTGGGCCTGGTGGTGGCTGCCATCATGGCTGCGCAGATGCTGCTCTTCCTGCCGCTGATCGGCCGCTTCCGCATGGCCCATCTCGAGCAGTTGATCGAGAGCGGCACGCTGGCGGCGCTCGCGCTCGACGCCACGCCCGACAACATGGTGACGGAGGAGGTCAAGCGCTCCCTGCTCAACAATGCGCGCGTCGATTCGGTGGTTCTGATCGAGCCGCACAAGCCCAAACGCGCGCTGCTCAACATTCCGCCGCGCCCCGACATGCCGACCTTCAATCTGATGGACCGCGGCGCGCTCGGCCTGATCTGGGATGCGCTGGCGACGATGGCGCGCGACGGTCCCTACTACATCCGTGTCGGCGGCGAATCGATGCGCCTGCCGCACGCGATGGTCTGGATCGTGGTCGACGAGCAGCCGATCCGCCACGTCATGTACGGCTATGCCGGCCGCATGCTGGTGCTTTCCTCGATCGTCGCCGCCTTCACGGCCTCTCTCCTGTTCCTGGGCCTGCGCTGGCTGGTGATCAGCCCGCTGCAGGATCTGTCCGAGGACATGACCGCCTTTCGTCACGCGCCCGAGGAGCCCGGCCGGGAGCGGCCGCCGACCGGACGCGACGACGAGATCGGCGTCGTCGACCGCGAGTTCCGTAACCTGCAGCGCGAACTGCGGGCCTCGCTGCGGCAGAAGTCCCGCCTGGCCGAGGTGGGCGCGGCCTCCAACAAGATCAACCACGACCTGCGCAACATGCTTTCCACGGCGAGGCTGCTGTCGGACCGCCTGGCGCAGAGCAATGACGAACGCACGCGCAAGTTCGCGCCGACGATCCTGCGGACGATCGACCGGGCGACGCGGCTGGCCAGCGAGGCGATCGAATATGTGCGCGACCGGCCCGCGCCGCGCATGACCCGGTTCGATCTCGGCGACCTTGTCGACGAGGTGGGCGTGGCGCTGCAGGAGCAGGGCGAGGAAAGCGATCCGAACCTGTTGCGCAACTGGGCGAATGCGCTGGACGGCGAGCGGCGGGTGCATGCCGATCGCGATTTCCTCTACCGCGTCCTGGTCAATCTCGGGCGCAATGCCTTCGAGGCCGGCGCCACGACCGTCACGGTCAGCACCAATGGGGCTGGACGCCCCCTGGCCGTCGACATCGCCGACAACGGCGCGGGCATCCCGCCCGAGGTCAAGGCGCAGCTCTTCCGCCCGTTCACCAAAGGCGGCCGCGCCGGCGGGGCGGGGCTGGGGCTCGCGATCGCGCGGGATCTCGTGCAGGCCCATGGCGGCGAACTCGTCCTGGTCGCGACCGGACGGGGCGGCACGACCTTCCGCTTCACGCTCCCGTCGGCCGCCGGCTGACGCCGCAAGGCACTCGGGCGGCGATCACTTGTCCTGCAGCAGACGCGCGGCGAAGGCGCGGATGCGCTCGGCATTCACGCCGAGATCGGATGTCCCCGTGCGGCTCTTGGAGCGGATGTCCACGCGGCTGCCCCTGGCGCCGTCCTTGCGGACACGCACGACGATGTCGTCCTGGAAGCCGAACCAGGGGCTGGTGGCCACCGCCTCGAGCCGCCCGTCCGACGGCTCCCGGGCGACCACGTTCCAGCCCATCGCCGTCGCGACCGCGTCCACGCGCTTGAAGGCCTCGGCCGGCGGCAGCGGGAGACGGATGGGCGTGAGGTCGGGATAGATCGTGTGCTGCAACTCGGCGGCGCCCGGCCCCGGATAGGCCGGCGCATTGGTGGCGCCCCGCCGCATCTGCAGGGTGACGACGAGCTTGGGCGGATTCTCGGTGTCGGTCGAGATGTCGTTCAAGGCGGGGGCACGATAGGCATGCATCAGCCACGACAGGGGCGCCCAGGCGGCGCCGGCACCGATCGCAAGCGCCAGCATGGCCGCCAGGAAGCCGCGCCGCCGGTCGCCCGGCCGGGTCGGCACCGCCGTGGCGAGACCAAGCGCGATCGCGCCCGCAGCGAGGTAGAAGCCATAGCGGAAGACATCCAGGGCGATATCGCGATCGAGGCCGAGATAGCGGTGGAGCGGTCCCGCAATGGCGACGACCGGCGCAGCCAGGCAAGCCAGGAAGAAGGCCAGGCGCGCAAGACGATGACTCACCGGGTTGGCCGCGCGAAATATCATCCGGTCTCCGCTGTCATGACATCGTAACGATGAAAGTCATTCCGTCCATCCCGGGCATCGCCTTGCGTGCCCCTCGACAGGCGGACCGGCCTTCTCTAAGCGCCATTCATGACGATCACCGCCGCCGAGCGTAGCCGCGCGATGGGTGCCGGGCTTGGCGCCATCGCCCTTTGGGGAGCCCTCGCCACGCTCACGGTGCTGGCCGGCCCCGTGCCACCCTTTCAGATGGTGACCATGACCTTCGCCATCGGTGCGGCCATCGGCATCGTCCGCGCCCGGAGGAACGGCCTGGGCTGGCTGGACCTGGCGAGATGGCCGACACGCGTCTGGCTGCTCGGCATTGGGGGACTGTTCGGCTATCACGCGCTCTACTTCGCGGCCCTGCAGCTTGCCCCGCCGGCGGAAGCCAACCTGGTGAACTATCTGTGGCCGTTGCTGATCGTCCTGCTGTCGGCGCCGCTCGCCGGCCAGCAACTGGGCTGGTCGCACATCCTCGGGGCAGTCCTGGGCTTCGCGGGAGTGGCGCTGCTGGCCTTCGGGCGTGGCGTGAGCTTCGCCGGCGCCCATCTTGCCGGCTACCTGCTGGCGCTGGGCTGCGCCGTCGTCTGGTCGCTCTATTCGGTCCTGTCGCGTCGCTTCGGCGAGACGCCCACCGATGCGATCGCCGCCTTCTGCACCGCCGCCGCGGTGCTGTCGCTCTTCTGCCATCTCCTGTTCGAGCGCACCGTCCTGCCGGCGACGCCGACCGCCTGGCTCGCCGTGGCGGCGCTCGGCATCGGCCCGACCGGCGGCGCCTTCTATCTCTGGGACCACGCCGTCAAGCGGGGCGACATCCGGGCGCTTGGCGCACTGAGCTATGTCACGCCCGTCCTCTCGACCGCCCTGCTCATCGTCTGCGGGCTGGCCGAACCGACGCAGATCCTGCTGCTGGCCGCCCTGCTGGTGACCGTGGGCGCGGTGCTGGCCTCCACGGAGATGTGGAAGCGCTGACCGTTCATGCGGGCCCGGTGCCCGCCTCCCTCACGACGGTTCCCAGCCCGGCGGGGCAAGCTCGAAACCCTCGAACTCGAAGGCCGGGGCCACCGTGCAGCCGACAAGGGTCCAGTGGCCGAGCGAACGGGCGGCCTGCCAGACGCCGCGCGGCACGACGCCCTGCGGGACCTCGCCGATCCCGAAGTCGTTGCCGAGCCGCAGACGGCTCACGCGGCGGCCGTCCGCGCTCAGCGCCAGTTCGAGCGGCGCGCCGGCGTAGAAGTGCCAGATCTCGTCGGCGTCGACGCGATGCCAGTGCGAGCGCTCGTCAGCCTTCAGCAGGAAGTAGATCGCAGTGCCGGCGCCGCGCGACTGGCCCGCGCCGGCGGGCGCCGCGCGGAACATCTCGCGGTAATGGCCGCCCTCGGGATGCGGCTGCAGCCCGAGACGGGCAATGATCTCGTCAGCGGTCGCGGCCATCGCTCAGGCGGCCGGCGGGATCGTCGCCTTCATCGACGGCGTCTTGGCCATCGCAGCGTACCACTTCGCCAGCTTGGGATGCCGGGCCCGCCAGTCGAACGTGGCGAAGCGGAAATCGAGATAGCCAAGCGCACAGGCGATCGAGATGGTGCCGATGGTGGGCTTGCCCTTGAGCGCCTTGGCCTCGGCATCGAGCTGCGTCAGCACGCCCTCGACCTTCTTCATCTGGCCCTTGCTCCAGTCCGCCCAGCGCTTCTCCTCCGGGCGCAGGAAGTTCTCGTAGCGCGCCAGGAGCGCCGCATCGAGCAGCCCGTCGGCCATCGCCTGCTGGCGCAGCGCCATCCAGCGCTGACGGCCCTTGCGCGGGAAGAGCTTGCGGCCCTTGTGGTGGCTGTCGAGGTACTCGCAGATCACCGGAGAGTCGAAGAGGTCCATGCCCTTGACCGATAGCACCGGGATCTTGCCGATCGGATTGTGCTTGTCGACGTCGGCATTGGGCGCCACCGGCGTGAGCGCCACGTTCACCATCTCGATCTTCTTGTCGAGACCGGTCTCGATGGCCACCACCCTGACCTTGCGGGCGTAGGGCGATGCCGGCGAGTAATAGAGCTTCATCCTGGCCATTTTGTCTCCCCTTTCCCGCCGCCGCTTCAGGCCGATGCGACGTGCGGTATGTCGGTATCGTTGACGCGGACCTTGCGAGCCACCTCGAGCAGCTGCTGCCAGGTGGTGGTGTCGATCGGAACGCCGTTCTGCTCGCGGTCGCGCCGGCGGGCGCGCTCCGGCTCGCCCGGCATCAGCACTTCCTCCACCCCAGGCTGCGGCTTGGCGGATTTCACCCACTGGAAGAAAGTCTCGACCTCGTCCTCGAAGAACGCGGTGCCGCCCATTGCCTCGGGATCGATGATCACCGACAGCATGTTGTTGATGATGTCATGGCCTTCCTTCCGGATGGTGCGCGGGCTGTGCGTGCGGCCGCCGGTCAACGCGCCGGCCAGGAGATCGCAGATGACGGCGAGGCCGCCGCCCTTGTGCAGGCCGAACGGCAGGATGGCGCCGAAGGGCGGTTCGTACATCACGCCGGGATGGGTGGTCGGGCGGCCCTCCGCATCGATCAGCAGCCCGGGCTCCATCTGCACCTTCTTGTTGTTGGCGACGCGCACCTTGCCCATGGCCACCTGGCTGGTGGCGAAGTCGAGCACGATCGGCTCCTGGCCCGGGCGCGGGATGGCGGTGCAGTAGGGGTTGGTGGTGAAGCGCGGCTCGGCGCCACCGAAGGGCGCGACGAGCGACTTGTGGCCGTGGACGTTCACCCAATGGGTGCTGACGAGGCCGGCGCGAGCACACTGTTCGGCCCAATGCCCGATGCGGCCGATATGATGCGAGTTGGTCAGGCCGACGACGCACACGCCGTGCTTTCTTGCGCGCTCGATGCCGATATCCATCGCTTCCTTGGCGATGACCTGGCCGTAGCCGGCACCGCCATCGATCACAATGACGGCACCATTGTCCTTGATGATCTTTGCATGGTGGTTACGGGTGCAGCGCCCGGTCGTGGTGTTCTGGATGTAGGAGGGCATCATGCCGACGCCATGGCTGTCGTGGCCGAACAGGTTGGCCAGCACGAGATGGTCGGCGACCAGCTTCGCCTCCTCGGCCGAGCTGCCGTCAGCCCGGCAGATCGCCACCGTGAAGGCATGCAGCTCCTCGGGCCCGACCCTCACCTCGCCAACGCCACTTTGCCCGGCCATGCCTCATTCCCTCCCGAGATCGACCTTAATCGGCTGCAAGGTTCCGCGTCGTGACCATACTGTCAATGTTCGAACGTTCCGCCTCCGCCGGTCGGGGCCGCCCGGCGGCCGTGTCGTCATCCCGGGGACTTCCCTCCGATACCCGTGCTACTGAAAAGGGCATGCGGAGGATTTTCCGTCTGGCCTGCCTGATGCTGGTGCTGTGCGTCGGCGCCACAGCTGCCCATGCGCAGAACGGCGCGCCGCCGCAGCGCCCGTTCTCGCAGCTCGTGGGAATCTGGACCCGCCAGCTCGACCGCATCGCCGTCCGTGCCGACCAGTCCGACATGTCGCCGGCCGAGATCGACAGCCTGCGCGAGCAGGCGCTCGACGTGCGCACCGCGGCGGCGGCGGCGGCGGCGCTGGCGCGCAGCGACCTCGCCGACACCAAGAAGCTCCTTGCCCCGCTCGAACCCAAGACCGGCGCCGACAAGAGCGCCGCCGAGCAGACTCCCGATTCGGACGCCGTGAAGGCGGAGCGCGACCGGCTGACCGAGCAGGCCTCGATCAGCGAAAGCCGCGTCAAGCAATGCGAGGTGATCATCGCCCGGGCGGACCAGCTTTTGGACCGGATGACCAAGCTGCGCGGCCAGGTCGTGCTGGAGACGCTGCTGCGCCGCGGCCTGTCGCCGCTTTCGCCCAACGTCTGGCAGCGCGTCGGGCCGGAGTTCGCCGCCGCCACGCAAAGCCTGTCGAAAGCCACGGCCGCCTGGGCCAGCGGCGGGCTCTTCTCGCTCAGCTCGGGCGGCGAGGATCTGACGCCGCTCGTCTGGTGGGCGCTCCTGACGATCGGCCTGTGGTGGCTCGGCCGGACGGCCCGGAACCGCTTCGGCCGCGGCGAGCATGCCGAGCCGGGCCAGCGCGACCGCACCATCGCCGCCGCCATCGACGGCGTCGGCGTGGTGCTGGTGCCGATGCTCGCCGTCTGGCTGATCGGCAAGCTGCTTGCCGCCAGCCATCCGCCGCCGCCCATCGACCGCCTGCTGCCCGACCTCATCCAGCGGCTGATCTCGTTCCTGCTCGTCGTCGGGCTGACGGCCACGACGCTGGCGCCGCACCGGCCGGCCTGGCGGGTGATGCCCTTCACCGATGCCAGCGCCCAGACGCTGTCGACGGCATTGCGCCGTCTGATGGCGGTCGGGATCGTGGTCGACTTGATCTTCCTCGCCCTGACCCAGGGCCAAGATCGCGAGGCGCTCACCGCCATCGGCGCCCTCGTGCTGGCAACGACGGTAGCGCTCCTCACCCTGCCGGCGCTGGCGGACCGCGCCTGGCAGGCGGTCCGCACCGACGGCTCGGACCAGCCGGCCATGGTCGGCGGCGTACGCTGGTCGGTCGCGCGGCTCGTCCTCTCGATCGCCATCCTGTCGTCGATCGTCTTCGCGCTGCTGGGCTACGCCACGCTCGCCGCGCACATCCATGCCGCGATCGCCATAACCTGCCTGCTGCTGGCGCTCGCCCTGCTGTTCCACCGCTTCTGCGGCGACGCCCTCGATGCCGCGGCGGCCCCGGAGACGCCGACGGGCCGCTGGGTCCGGCGCCGACTCGGCCTAGCGCCCGACACCGTCCTGCACGGCCAGAACATCGTCCTGCTGTTGATCGACTTCGCCCTGGTGGCGATGCTGGGCGCCGCCATCCCCGCCGCCTGGGGCGTGGACATCGATGCCATCCAGACCGGCTTCGGCCAGCTGCTCTCCGGCGTGCGGATCGGCGGCGTCACCATCTCGCTGGGCAATATCGGGCTGGCGATCCTGGCCTTCGGCATCACGATGCTGCTGGCACGGCTGGTGCGCAGCGTCATGCGCGACCGGGTCATGCCTACCGTCGACGCGCCGCTGCCGCTGCGCCAGTCGATCGATGCGGCGCTCAACTACGCGGGCGTCATCATCGCCATCCTGATCGGCGTCGGTGCGCTCGGCATCGACTTCACCAACCTCGCCATCGTGCTGGGCGCCCTGTCGGTCGGTATCGGCCTTGGCCTGCAGAACATCGCCAACAACGTCATCTCGGGCGTCATCATGCTGATGGAGCGTCCGGTGAAGGCCGGCGACTGGATATCGGTGAACGGCTTCGAGGGCTTCGTGCGGCGCATCAACATCCGCGCCACCGAGATCGAGACCTTCCAGCGCACCCACGTGATCGTGCCGAACAGCCTGTTCCTGCAGAACCCGGTGATCAACCGGACCTACGCCGACACGTCGAGTCGGATCGACATCTCGCTCACAGTCGGCCTGGGCACCGACGTGACGAAGATGGAGACGCTCCTGCGCGAGACCGCGCTCGCCCATCCGCGTGTGCTGCGGGTGCCGGCGCCGATCGTGCGCTTCGTACGCGTGACGCCGGCGGGGCTCGAGTTCGAGCTGTTCGTCTTCGTCATGCAGCTGGCCGACCGCACGGTGGTCAACAACGACCTCAATCGCGATATCCTGGCGCGGCTGATCGAGGAGAAGATCATCGATCCCGCCGGCGTTCCGGAGCTGCGGCTGCGCGACCTCGACAAGCTCGCCGCCCTGCTTTCCGGCCGTGCCTCCGGCGCCGGGACCGAGGAGAGGAGCGCCGATGCCGCCCCGCCGCCGCCGCGCTGAGACGCCGCCCCGCCGCTGGCCGCTGCTGCTGCTGTTCGCGGTGGGTGCGCTGGCCGGCGTGCTGCTGTGGGCCTACTCGCCCGACCTGCCGAGGGACCTCCTGGTCGAGCGCTATGCCAACGCGCAGTCGCAGTTCCTCGATGTCGGCGGCACGCGGGCGCACGTGCGCGACGAAGGCAAGCCCGACGCCATGCCGCTCGTGATGATCCACGGGTCGCTGGGCTCGCTGCAGGTCTGGGACGGTTGGGTGCGCGAGCTCAAGGATCGCTATCGCCTCATCTCCGTCGATCTGCCGGGGCACGGCCTCACCGGCGCCTGGCCGCGCGGCGAGTACACGATCGAGGCCTATGCCGATTTCATCGAAGTGCTGGCCGATGCGCTGCACCTCGACCGCTTCGCCATCGCCGGCCAGTCGATGGGCGGCGCCGTCGCCTGGACCTTCGCCGTCACACGGCCGGAGCGCGTGACTGCGCTGATCCTGATTGATTCGTCAGGCTATCCGGGCAGCGGCGACGTCCCGTTCACGACCCGGCTGGCGCGGCTCGGCCCTGTGGGCGACATCGCCATCTACTTCAAGCCGGAATGGATGACGCGCCGCGCGCTGCTCGACACCTATGCCGACCCGGCGATGGTGACGCCCGAGCGGCTGCGGCGCTACAGCGACCTGCAGCGCTTCCCCGGCAATCGCCAGGCGACCCTGCAGCGACTGCGCACGGAGGAGCCGCTCGATCCGACGCCGCTCAAGCATCTCGACGTACCGACGCTGATCATCTGGGGCGCCAAGGACAGGCAGGTCCCGGTGAACAATGCCTTCCGCTTCCAGAACGACATCAAGGGCGCCAAGCTCGCGATCTTCAGCAAGCTCGGCCACGCTCCGATGGAAGAGGATCCCGCGGAGACGGCCGCGGCCGTCGCCTCGTTCCTGCCGACCGAGGCGGCGCCGCCGCCCGCAATGCCGGCCGCGCCGCTGCCGCCCAGCAGCGACCAGCCGGTAGCGCCCTCGATCGTGCCCGAGAAAGACTAGAGCGCGACGACTTTTCTTCGGCCGTCGTCCCGGCGCTCGCAGCGTGAGCCACGCCTGCGCCGGGACGACGGCGTGAGTTGGCGAAAAGGCATCGCGCGGTAGAGCGCGGGCGTCATCGGACCGAAACACGCCGGGGGCAAGGTGGCGCCCGCTCGGATACGGATGCGGCGGCGTGATCGAACGACTTTCAGCCTTCTGGCGGCGGCGCCTGCGCGCGGAGGTCCGGCTCGCGGACGGCCATAGCCTCTACGTCGCGCGATATGTCGATGCGGTGTTCGACGCGGCGACTGTCCCGACCTGCATCGGCCGCGTCTTTGCGACCTATCTGCAGGACGCCCACGGCGCACCTTTGGACTCCGCGGCCCTCGAACGGCTGACGCTCGAGGACAGGAAGGCCGCCTTCGCCGCCATCGTCGGCGACCACTCGCAGGTGCAGGGCGTGGCGATCCGGCCGGCGCGCGAGCGGCGCGCCGTCATGACCGCCATCCGCGCCGCCGACAGCGATGCGATGCTGGAAGACCTGGCCCGCCGGTTCATCGAGCGGCATGCGGAAGTGAACCGCGCGCTGCTGGCCGACCTGCGCGCCGCAGCCTCGTCGCAGGCGGCCTGAAAAACCATCGCGCGCGAGAAGCGCCGCATCGACCGGCGCTCCCTGCCTCTTGCGGTAGATCAATGCCGGGGGCATCCACAACCATGATTGTCGCCCGCATCCACGGACGAGGAGCATGGAGATGATGAAGAGAACGGTACTTTCCCTCTTGAGCGTCGGAGCGGCTGCCTTGGTGGCGTTCGGCGGCACGGCCGAGGCCCAGAACAAGGGCGGCGCCAATGTCGGCACGCTGACCTGCAAGGTCTCGGGTGGCATGGGCTTCATCATCGGCTCGTCGAAGGACCTCAACTGCCTGTTCGTGCGCAACGACGGCATCGCCGAGAAGTACACCGGCTCCATCACCCGCTTCGGCGTCGATATCGGCTACACCAAGGAAGGCCACATGGTGTGGCTGGTGTTCGCGCCGGGCGCCCTCGCTCCGGGCTCGATCGCCGGCGACTATGTCGGCGGTACGGCCCAGGCGACGATCGGTGCCGGCGGCGCGGTCAACGTCCTGGTCGGCGGCGGCGCCCAGAACATCACGCTGCAGCCGGTCAGCGTCGAAGGCACGAAAGGCCTCAACGTGGCGGCCGGCGTGGCTGGCGTCACGCTCAAGTACGTGAAATAAATCACCCCGTTCGGGGGAACGATGCGCCTCCTCACCCCCGGCGGGGTGGGGAGGTTTTCTTTTGGGGGGCACGATGCTCGAGCTCGGCAGCTATCCGCTGTGGCTGATCTTCCTGGTGACGACGGCCGTGATCATGGTCGCCGCCGAGCTGGGGCGCTGGTACGGGCTGCGCAACGCCGCCCGCGGCGGCAGCGGGCTCGGCGCGCTCGAGGGCGCGGTGCTCGGCCTGCTCACGCTGATGATCAGCTTCACCTTCGCCATGGCGCTGTCGCGCTTCGACGGGCGGCGCGAGGCGGTGGTGACCGAGGCCAATGCCATCGGCACCGCCGGGCTGCGGGCCCGGATGCTGCCGGCGCCGATGAACGCCGAGAGCCTGGCGCTGCTCAAGGACTACCTGCAGATCCGCGTCGACGGCGCCCGCGGCGGCTGGACGGAGCAGCAGCGCCAGGTCGCGCTCGCCCGCTCCGGCGCCCTGCAGGAGCAGCTGTGGCACGTGGCCAAGCAGGCCGCGGCCCGCGACAACGGCATGGTGCCGACCGGCCTCTACATCAACGCCCTGAACGAGATGTTCGACAGCCACGAGAAACGGCTGGCGATGTTCCGTGACCACGTGCCCAGCATCGTGCTGCTGTCGCTGTACGGCTTCGCGATCGTCGGCATGGCCCTCGCCGGCTATTCCGACGGCCTCGACAAGCGGCTGATCCGCCTGCCCATCCACATGATGGTCATCCTGGTGGCGCTGGCGATCGCGCTGATCCAGGACCTCGACCGGTCGATGACGGGCTTCCTGCGCATCGACCTGCGCCCGCTCGCCGACACCGTCGCGACCTTCGAGGGCTTCCAGGACTGAGGCGCGGCCTCAGCGGGCCAGCAGCGCCTCGACTTCGGCGTCGAGGAAGGCCGCATCCTCGGGATTGTCGCGCGGATTGCCGGCGCGATGGCCCCACACCGACGGGATCTCGACCAGCCGGCCGTCCTTGAGATGCGGCAGCTCGAGCCGGTTGTCGTCGGTCTGGAAGTAGAGGTCGGTCGCCGACGGCATCAGCAGCACCTTGGCCTTGATACCCGCCAGGGCCATGGCGAGGTCGCCGCGATAGAGATCGTTGGCGGAGATGTCGCTGTGCTGCCAGGTCCAGAGCTGGGCCAGCAGGTCGCGCTTGTCGCGGCGCACAAAGTTGGCCTCCCACGACCGCACCAGGAAATCCTCAAGATCGGCGAAGCCGAGCCCGCGCCACAGCTCGCGGCGATAGAAGGTCTGGCTCAAGGCCCAGCCGGCATAGATGCGGCCCATGGCGCGCAGGCCCTGCTCGTCGCTGGCCGCCGCCTGCAGCGTGGCGCGGATGCCTTCGAGGAAGACGAAGTTGTGCGGCGCCGTGCGGGCCGAGCCGCAGGTGACGACGATGCGCTCCACCGACGCGCCGAACAGCGCCGCCCAGTGATAGGCCTGCTGCGCCCCCATCGACCAGCCATAGACCATCTTCACGCGGTCGACGCCGAACACCTCCGCCATCAGGCGGCGCTGCTGCAGGACGTTGTCGGCGGTCGTCACCTCGGGGAAGGCGCCGTCGTAGGTGGACGGCGAGGTGCTGAGCCCGTTGGTGAACATGTTGGGGATGACGACGAAGTAGCGGCTGGGATCGAGCGCATGCTCGGGCCGCACCAGCCATTCGATGTCGGTGTGCTGGGCGCCGTAGCTGGTGGGATAGACGATCACGTTGTCGCGCGCCGCGTTCAGCATGCCGAAGGTCTTGTAGACGATGCGCGCGCCCTTGAGCGTGCCGCCGCGCTGCAGCGTCACGTCCCCGCATTCGAACACGCCTTCACTCGTTCGCATGTCTCGCCCTCACGCCAGCGACCGCATGATCTCGGCCTGGACCTGGATATAGCCCCGCGCCACGTGCTTGAGGTGCGGGCGCAGGTAGGTATGCGCCTCGGGCAGGTGATGGAAGGCGATGTTGGGCAGCAGGTGATGCTCGGCGTGATAGGGCAGGTTCCACATCAGGAAGCGCACCAGCGGATTGGAGAGCGTCGTGCGGGTGTTGGCGAAGCCGTCGTCGGAATTGGGGCAGAGCGTGTGCTCGCAGACGAGGTAGAGGCGCAGCAGCGGCAGCCCGACCAGCAGCGGCAGCAGCCACACCCACAGCAGCACGGTCGTCTGCAGCGCCAGCGAGCCGGCCAGCAGCAGCGCATAGAAGGCCAGCAGCCAGCGGCCCCAGCGCTGCACCTCCGGCCA
Source organism: Pseudomonadota bacterium (assembly GCA_018240685.1). Classification (GTDB taxonomy): domain Bacteria; phylum Pseudomonadota; class Alphaproteobacteria; order Reyranellales; family Reyranellaceae; genus Reyranella. The sequence continues at coordinate 22,092 of JAFEFG010000080.1, forward strand.
CGCCCGGTCGTGGATGTAGGTGACGTTGCCGCGCCCGCCGAACGGGAACAGGAAGATGTCGCGGCCGCGCAGCTTCACGAACGGGATCGACGAGACGCGCCACAGATACTGCCGCCACGTCCGCGGTGCCGGCGAGGTGACGAGCTCGGGATCGCGCGCCGGATCCTGGGTGTAGCGGTGATGGGCGAGATGGTAGTGGCGGTAGAAGCCGGCGTTGTTGAGGATCGCCGCGCCGGAGAAGAAGGCCAGCAGGTCGGCCATCCAGCGCGTCCGGAACGAGCCGTAATGCACCGACTCGTGCATGGCGCCGAACAGCGCGTTGACGAAGATCCCCTGCAGCACCAGCGCCGGCAGCACCCACCAGGTCCCGCGCGTCTGCCACACCAGCCAGCCGCCCGCGACCAGCAGCGCCAGGTGCGCCGCCGTCTGCTGCGCGCCGGCCCGGTCGGAGCGCTCGTACAGCCGCTTCAGCACCGCCGCCGGCACCACGCGCATCTGCCGCGCGCGCTCGCCGGTGATGACGTAGCCCGACGCCGTTACGTGAGCGGCGCCCATAGCCCGTCCCGGTAGGCCACCTCGACGCGCGCCTCGCCGGTCTTCTTGTCGGCTTCGCTCAAGCCCAGCTGGTCGCCGATCATGCGCGCGATCGAGGGGAAGGTGCCCTTGGGCTGGGCGTAGTCCCCCGTCCACGCCTTGGAGCGCAGCAGCGCCTTGGCGCAGTGGAAGTAGGCCTGGCGCACCGACACGACGATGGCGCACCGGGGCTCCTTGCCCTGCACCGCCATCGCCGCCAGCAGCTCGGGATCGACCGACAGCCGCGCCGTGCCGGCGAGCCGGAGCGTGTCGTTGGTGCCGGGCACCAGGAAGATCAGCGCGATCTCGGGGTTCTCGAGCAGGTTATGCAGCGTGTCGAGCCGGTTGTTGCCCGGCCGGTCGGCGATGGCGATGGTCTTCTCGTCCAGCACCTT
>JAFEFG010000081.1 GCA_018240685.1 Pseudomonadota bacterium
TTTCGTCGTCTCCGAGCATCTCGCCTGGTCGACGCATGACGGCGCCTTCTACAACGACCTGCTGCCGCTGCCCTACACGCGCGCCACGCTCGACCTCGTCGCGCGCCATGTCGACGCGACGCAGGAAGGGCTGGGCCGTCGGCTGCTGATCGAGAACCCCTCGACCTATCTGCGCTTCGCCGATGAGGAGATGGGCGAGACCGATTTCCTCGCCGAGCTGGCGCGGCGCACCGGCTGCGGCCTGCTGCTCGACGTCAACAACGTGTTCGTCTCGGCGACCAACCACGGCTTCGACGCCCGCGCCTATCTCGATGCCTTTCCGCTCGATCGCGTGGAGGAGATCCATCTCGCCGGCCACGAGAGACAGGACGCCGACGCCGGGGCGCCGCCGCTGCTGATCGACACCCACGACCGGCCGGTCGCCGATCCGGTGTGGGATCTCTATCGCCACGTGCTCACGCGACTCGGCGACTGCCCGACCCTGATCGAATGGGATTCGGCCCTTCCCGCCTGGCCGGTACTGGCGGCCGAAGCGGCGCGCGCCGAGACGCTGCTGCGCGCGCACGAGGGAGCGATGCATGCCCGCGCGGCCTGAACCTCTCGCCGCGCCGGTGCTGCAGGCGGGCTTCGCACAGGCGCTGCTGCAGCCGGCGGCAGCCGTGCCGGCCGGCGTGACGGCCTACGACGCGGCCGAGGCGGCGCGGCGCTTCGGCGTCTATCGCAACAACGTGCGCGTGAGCCTCGTCGCCGCGCTGGGTGCGCGCTATCCCGTGGTGCGCCGCCTGGTCGGCGCGGAGTTCTTCGACGCCGCGGCGCTGCTGTTCATCACCCGCCAGCCGCCGGCCGGACCGGTGCTGGCCGAGTACGGCGCCGGCTTCGATGCCTTCCTGGCCGGCTTCGAGCCCGCCGCCGGCCTGCCCTACCTGCCCCATGTGGCGCGACTGGAATGGCTGCGGCACCACGCCTTCCACGCCGCCGACGCCGGGGCCGTCGGCATCGACCGCCTCGCCATCCTGCCGCCCGAACAACTCGACACCGTGCGCCTCGCCCTGCACCCGGCGGTGCAGCTTCTCGTCTCGCCGTGGCCGGTGCTGTCGATCTGGACCACCAACGCCGAGGACGACACGGTGAAGCCGCTCGGCCCCGAGGCCGGCCCCGAATCGGTGCTGGTCACGCGGCCGGCGCTGCAGGTGCTCCTGCACCGCCTGCCCGCAGGCGCCGACCGTCTGCTCGCCGCGCTGGCCGACGACGCGCCGCTTGGCGAGGCGGTGGCGTGCGCGGCCGAGGCCGAGCCCGCCTTCGACACCGCGGCCAGCCTTGCCCTGCTCTTTTCCGCCGGCGCGATCGCCGGCCTCAGCGAAGGATCCCCTCCATGACCGCCCTGCTCGCCCGCCTCGACACGCTGCTGGCCCGCATCCCGCACGACCTGATCGCCGCCCTGGCGCGGCTCGGCATCGGCACCACCTTCCTGCGCTCGGGCCTGCTCAAGCTCGACGGCTGGGCCGATGGCACGACGCTGACGCTGTTCCGCGACGAATACCACCTGCCGCTGCTGCCGCCCGACCTCGCCGCACCGCTGGCGATGGGGATGGAACTGTCGATGCCGGTGCTGCTGTTCCTCGGCCTGCTGACCCGGCCGGCGGCGCTGGCGCTGCTGGGCATGACGGCGGTGATCGAGATCTTCGTCTACCCCAACGCCTTCGATACCCACGGCGTGTGGGCGGTGGCCCTGCTCTACCTCGTCAAGTTCGGCCCGGGCGCGCTGTCGCTGGACGCGCTGGTGGGGTGGGATCGGCCAGCAGTGGCGCTCTCCATGACGCGCGAGCAGGCCCGGTAGACGGCGAACGGCAGCTTCACGCGCCTGTAAGCGGAACGGCGTACAGCGCAGCGGCCCGGTCGTCGCGGCAGGGCCGAGCTCTGCGCCTCGCGCATTGATCCTCCACTGAAGCGTCTCGGCTGGGGGCACGGATATTGCGAAGCCCGGCCCCTGAGCTTGTCCGCTGCGACCCTGAAAGAAAGAGAGACGCCGCGCCGATGACGGGGCAGAGGCGTCCAGTCCGAAGATCGCGCCGTGCCGCCTGCATGCCGAACGATGCGTGAGGGGCGGCGCAAGCGTTACCCGTGTCCAGAGTAGAGTACCCATGACCACGCGTTCCCTCGCCGTCCCTGCCCCCTTCCCGCTTCGTTACGTCATCGTGCTTGGCCTGCTGATCGCGGTCGGCCCGTTCGCGATCGACATGTACCTGCCGGCGCTGCCGGCGCTGGCGCGCGATCTGCGGATCGATGCCGCCACCGCGCAGGTCAGCCTCGTGGCCTACCTGGCCGCGGTCGGGCTGGGCCAGCTCCTGTCCGGCCCGCTGTCCGACATGTACGGCCGCAAGGCGCCGCTCTATGCCGGGCTGGCGATCTTCATCCTCGGCAGCATCGGCTGCGCCTTCAGCCCGACGATCGGGGCGCTGATCGCCTGCCGCGCGCTGCAGGGGATGGGCGCCTGCTTCAGCATGGTGATCCCGCGCGCCGTCGTGCGCGATCTCCATAGCGGCCCCGAGGCGGCGCGACTGATGTCGCTGCTGATGGTGGTGCTGAGCGTGGCGCCGATCCTGGCGCCGCTGGGCGGCGGCCTCATCACCGAGACGGTCGGCTGGCGCGGCGTGTTCGCCGCGGTCGGCACGCTGGCGCTCGCCTGCATGGTGATGGTGCGGGTGCTGCTGCCCGAGACGCGGCCGCGGGACAAGCGGGCCCAGAGCACGCTCGGCAGCGCGCTCGCCGGCTACGGCGTGCTGGCGCGCGACGGCTACTATCTCGGCATCGCCCTGATCTCCTCGCTGCCGCTGGCGGGGATGTTCATCTACATCGCCAACTCCGCCTTCGTGATCGGCCAGCACTACGGCGTCGGCCCGCGCGTCTATGCGGTGCTGTTCTCCGCCAATGGCCTCGCCTTCATCGCCTTCTCGCAGTTCAACGGCCTGCTGGCGCGGCGCTTCGGCCTGCGCCGGCTGGTGCGCACGGCGATGCTGCTCAATCTCGTGACCATCCTGACGCTGACGGCGCTGGTCGCCGCCGGCATCGACACGCTGCCGGTGCTGGTGATCGGGCTCGCCGTCACCTTCGGCTTCGTCGGCATGATCGTGCCGGCCAGCGTCGTGCTGGCGATGGAGGCGCATGCGGTGCGGGCCGGCACCGCCTCGGCACTGATCGGGACGCTGAACTTCGGCGTCGGCGCACTGGCTTCGGCGCTGCTGTCGCCGTTCGCCGACGGCACGCCGCTGCCGATGGTAGCGGGCATCGCCCTCTGCTCCCTGCTGGCCGCCCCGTTCGCGCTCGTCACCCTGCGCCGCCGCAAGTCGCTGCCGTAAGCGTCGCCGGCGCGAGCCCTCACCTCGCCTCTTTGCCAGGGAGCGACAGGAACAGGAAAGCGGAAGAGACGAATCGGGTTGCTCTCTTCCGCAACAGCGATTGCGCTGCTAGGCCGCCTTCGGACCGGTCTGACCCATCGCCGCCAGCGCCATGACGCCGCCCGGATTCATGCTGTCGATCATGGCGGTCGGAATGAGGATCGTGGCACCGCGCTCCTTGGTCGTCTCGTAGATGATGTTCATGGCCCGAAGCTGCAGGGCGGCGGGTGTGCTTGCATAGACGGCAGCCGCCTCGACGAACTTCTGCGCCACCTCGAGCTCGGCCTGCCCGAGCGCCACGCGCGCGAGCCGTTCACGCTCCGCCTGGGCCTGCCGACTCATGGCATCCTGCAAGGCCGAGGGTACGCCGATGTCGCGGATCTCGACGGAGATGACGTTCACGCCCCATTCGGCGGTCTTGCGGCCGATATCGTCGCGCAGCGTCTGGTCGCCCTGCTTGCGATCGGAGAGCAGCGTCGCGAGAAGTGAGGATCCCACCATTTCCCGCAGCGAAGTCTGCGCGACGCGGGCGATGGCCGAACGGTAATCTGAAATCTCGAGCGCCGCCCGTTCGGGATCATGCACCTGCCAGAAGATGATGGCGTCGATATTGACCGGCACCGTATCCTTGCTGAGCGCCTGCTCGGCATTGAATTCGGTGGTCTGGATGCGCTGGTCCAGCCAGGAGGCGACGGAGTCGACGAAGGGAATGATCACGAACAGGCCGGGACCGCGGATCGCCTTCAGCCTGCCGAGGCGTAGAACCACAGCGCGCTCCCATTGGTTCGCCATCATCAGGGACTGGGGCACCAGAAGACCTGCGATTATCAGCACAGCAGCAGCTATCCAGGCGAATGGCGCCCCATAGCTGTGGGCAGCGATTGCCGCAGCGAGTCCGATGGCAATGAGCAGTAAGGCGAGAACGCCGGCGGGTCGATTGCGCCCGCCTCCCGTCAAGACATTCATCATGGCTTGGTCTCCTTCCCTGCGAGGGCCGTTATTCGGTCGGCCAGGTTCTTCGGGTCGACTCCCATGGCGAGTGCAGTCGCGATCACCTGCCTTGCCAGCGCATCGGTTTGCGCCGTTGCCTCTCGCCCGTTCAGCGCGGCGGGAGGATCGGCGACGAAACTGCCACGGCCACGCACCAGGGTGATGGCACCGAGCCGTTCCAATTCGTCATAAGCGTGGCGCACGGTGTTGAGATCGACCTTCAGCGCGACCGCGACCTCGCGCATGGTCGGCATCTGATCGCCCGGCCGCAATACGCCTGCTCCCAGCAGCCTCAGGATCTGTTCCCGAAGCTGGACGTAGATCGGCACACCCGTGTTCTCGAGGCGCACCCGCTGAAGGACGGCCTGTGTATGCATTAACTAATACACTAGTATTTTAGCACAATGCAGTCAAGAACCGACCGCGGCGGGAGTGACGGCGCGCGCCCACCCCTGGCCTGTCCCGCAAACGGGAAGAGGAACGTAAGAGCAAAGAAAGACGACGAGAACGCTACGCCAGCGCCACGCGCCCACCGCTACCGTTCATCGTGATCGTGGTCCCGAACGGCTTCGACAGGGCCGCGAAACGGTCGAGGATGACGCGCGCCTCCTCGCCTTCGGCGAGCCGCGGACGGCCGCGCCGGTGGCGGGCTTCCTTCCAGCCGAGGCTGATCGGGATCAGCTCGATCTCCCGGAGCGCATCGCCCTCCCAGGAAAGCACCGGCACCACCGATTCCCAGAAGCGGCGGTCGGCGGGGAAGCCGCCCTGATCGTTGTTGGTGCGCTTCTGGTAGACCTGTCCCGGCGTGAGATCGGGATCGGCGCGGAAGCGCTCGTAGGCGTCGGCCGGCATCTTGGCCACCAGCTCGTTCTGGCCGATGAAGTTGCCCAGCGAATAGAAGATCGGCTTGCCCTTGTAGAGTTCCAGCCCGCGCAGCAGGTGCGGGCCGTGGCCGACCACGAGATCGGCGCCGCCGTCGATCATCTCGCGCGCGAAGGCGGGGATGAACTCGGCCGGCACGTCCTTGCTCTCGCCCTGCTCGTGCGCGTGCAGGCTCACCACCACGAGGTCGGCCAGCCCGCGCGCCTCGCGCACCCAGCGCAGGATGCCCTCGACATCCTTGCGGTTGGCGGCAGTGCGCACCGCGGGCCGGTTGGAGCCGGCCGGCAGGGCGCGGAACCGCAGGTCGCCGAGCGGGAAGACGGCCGGATCGGCGGGCGGAAAGGCGAAGCCCATCTTGATACGCTGCAGCCGCTCGCCCTCGATGCCGAGCTGCTCGGCCATCTCGCGCAGGGTGGCGAGCTGCGCGTCCGTGACCTCATGCACCGTCTCGATGCGCAGCGGGTTGAGGCCGGGGCGGCCCGGCAGGTCCGGCCGCTGCGCACTCGCCTCCTGGCCCTTAGCGAAGGAGGAGGCGCAGGAGATCAGCGCCACCGTGCCGCGCGGATGGGTGTGATAGCAGGGCCGCCGCGCGTCCTCGAGATTGCGGCCGATGCCGGCGAAGGAAAGCCCCCGGCCCTCCAGCGCGTCCAGCGTGTGCAGGAGGCCCGAGACGCCGTAGTCGAGGCTGTGGTTGGTGGCGGTGGCGAAGAGACCGAAGCCCGCCGTGCGGAGTTCGTCCAGCACCCAGGCCGGCGCGCCGAAATGCGATCCGCCGCTCTCCAGCGCCGGATCGCCGCGATAGTCGTTGGCCAGCACTTCGAGATTGGTGAAGGCCACGTCCGCTGCGCGCACGCGCTCGAACAGCGGCCGCAGGACGGGATCGGCGTCGCTCAGGAGGCGGCGCTGGAGGATGGAATCACCGGTAAGCAGAACGGAAAGGGTCATGGCTGGAAAGTGCGGGCGGGCGAACGCGTCTGTCAATCGACGGCGCCGCCGCGCGGCCTACCACCTCACGATCCGCTTGAGATAGTACCAGCCAAGCGCGACCGCGATCGCCAGGACCGCAGCGAGAGAACCGAGAATGATCAATGCCGTCTCCTTTCAAGTCGCGATTGCGGAAATGGACGCCGCTCGCCGGCGAATGCCTTTCCCGGAGCGGGCTCCGGTACGATCAGCCGGTCGCGGTCATAGAAAGCCGGGGCTCGTGCGCAGGATCGCGGGGGGCGTCATGCACGACTTCGCGAGTCTATACGCGTGGGGGAATTGACCCACTCGGCAACCGACGCAACGAGAGAGAGGCACCGCCGGTTGCACCCCAGAAAACCAGTTCATCCGTTCAAGGTGTTCGTGAACTCCTGATCATGTTGGCGCTCCCTGGAACAGGGTCGAAAAAGAAAGGGTGGTATCCGGCGCCTGACCTGCCGGCGGCGGCTGGCCCGCCTCCCATCAGATCCGTGGCGACCGCGCCCGGGACGGGGCGGCCGTGGTCGGAGACTTCGGACCTTTCGAGGCAACGGGCCGCCGCGGTCTGCGCGACGTCACCGCGGTCGTTCGCGCCGCCGTCGACACGGCGCCGACTTCGCCGGCCAGGCAGGCCTCGAACACGCCCTCGATCAGGCCGCGGCAATCCTGCGCCGACAGGCTGGCGAGAGGATCGACGCCGAGCACTTCGCGCGTGACCTTTATGCCCGTCATGCAGGCGAGGAGCAGAGTGGCCCGCAACAGCGCAGGCCCCGGCAGCTTCTCGGCCAGCGGCTCTATGAATTCCCTGAGCCCGAACGCCTGGAGAATTTCCCGCGCCTTGGGGCTGGAAAGCGAGCAGATGAAGATGCCGAACCCGATCGCGTCGCGATTGAGGGTTTCATCCGTGAAGATGCGCGGCAGTTCTTCCCGCTCACCGATCAGCTTTGGCCCGTCCGCGTGCGCAGCCTCCAGCACGTCGGTGAAGAGTTGCTCCTTGGAGCCGAAGCAGCGATGGACATAGGCAACGTCGATCCCGACATCCTTCGCGATGTCGCGCAGCTTCACTTCCTCATAGGAGGTGCGCGCGAACCGTGCCGTGGCGGCCTCCACAATGCGCTGGCGCGTCGCTTCGCCAGACCGCTTCGTCGCAGCGTTCCCTGCCATGCCGGGCCTCGACCTCCAGGCTTCCAGCTTTCTCTCTAGGCCGGATCCGGCCCGATAGTCAACAGCCGTTGACCGCGAGGAATGCGAGACGCCCGAATGGTGTCTTGATTTCGGGAACAAACATTCCCTAAATAGAGCTCATGACGGCTTCCCCCGCCCCCTCCGACCCTTCCCGCCCCCGCGGCCGTCCGCGCGAATTCGACATGGACGAGGCGTTGGACAAGGCCATCCGCGTCTTTCGCGAACAGGGCTACACCGCCACGTCGATCGGCGACCTGGGCGCGGCCATGGGGCTGGCGCCGGGCAGCCTCTACAAGGCCTTCAGGGACAAGCGCGCGATCTTCCTGGCGGCGCTGGAACGCTACCAGATGCTGCGCGCCGAGCAGACGCGCCGCCTCGCCGAGGCGCCCAGGAGCGGGCGGGCGCGGCTCGAGGACCTGCTCGCCTTCTACGTCGACTCTTCGCGCGGCATCGAGGGCAAACGCGGCTGCCTCGCCGTCGGCAGTGCGGTCGAGCTCTCCCTCCTCGATCCCGAGGTTGCGGGCGTGGTGCGGCGCAATCTCGCACGCATCGAGGCACAGCTTGCCGACCTGATCCGCCAGGGCCAGGCCGACGGCTCGATCTCGCGCAGTGTTGATTCGGCAGCCACCGCCCGCGTCATGCTATGCCTGATGCAGGGCCTGAGGGTGGTCGGCCGCGCCGGCCGGCCGCCGGACGATCCCGCCGCCATCGTCGCCGTTGCGATGAAGCTTCTTGCCTGAAGAATCTGCCTGATCGGGGAATGTTCATTCCCCATGGGGCGCCCGCCGTTGTCCCTGTCGTCGTCGCGCCTGTCATCGTCGCCCCGTCGTCGTCGCCCCATCATCGTCGTCGCATCGAGTTGGAGTAGTCGCGTATGTCCTGTGTCGCCGAAACGGCCCTGCCGCTGTCGAAGCCGGCCACCCTCCCCGCCTGGATGACCTTCCTGCTCGCCGCCGCCTGCGGGCTGATCGCGGCCAACCTCTACTATGCGCAGCCGCTGGTGGCGCCGATCGCGGCCGATCTCGGCCTGTCGCCGCGGCTCTCGGGGCTGCTCGTGACCATGTCGCAGGTAGGCTACGGGATCGGGCTGCTGCTGATCGTGCCGCTCGCGGACCTGGTCGAGAACCGGCGGCTGGTGCTGACCACGGTCGCGCTGTGTGCGCTGGCGCTGGTGGGAGCGGCGCTCGCCACCCATCCGCTGCCCTTCCTCGCCGCGGCGCTGCTGGTCGGTCTGGCCTCGGTGGGGGTGCAGATCATCGTGCCCTATGCCGCGCATCTCAGCCCGGCCGAGACGCGCGGCCGCGTGGTCGGCAACGTCATGACGGGGCTGATGCTGGGCATCATGATGGCGCGGCCGGCGTCGAGCTTCATCGCCTCCTTCAGCTCCTGGCATGTGGTCTATCTCGCCTCCGCCGCCGTGATGGTGGCGCTGGCGCTGGTGCTGCGCGCCACGCTGCCGCCACGCCAGCCGGAGGCGCGGCTGTCCTACGGCACGCTGCTGCTGTCGCTGATCGAGCTGATCCGCACCACGCCGGTGCTGCGCCGGCGCGCGCTCTACCAGTCGTGCCTGTTCGGGGCCTTCAGCCTGTTCTGGACCACGGTGCCGCTGCTGCTGGCGAGCCCCGCCTATGGCTTCGGCCAGCGCGGCATCGCCCTGTTCGCGCTGGCGGGCGTGGCCGGCGCGGTCGGCGCGCCGGTGGCGGGACGGCTGGCCGATCGCGGCCACACGCGCATCACCACGGCGATGGCGATGGGGCTGTCGGCGGCGGCCTTCGCGCTGACGCGGCTGGCCGAGCCGGGCTCGACGCTGGCCCTCGCGCTGCTGGTGGCGGGCGCACTGCTGCTCGACTTCGGCGTGCAGGCCAACGTGGTGCTGGGCAGCCGCGCGCTGTTCATGCTGGGCGCCGAGGCGCGCGGGCGTCTGAACGGGCTCTATATCGCAATCTTCTTCGTCGCCGGCGCGGCGGGCTCGGCCATCGGCGCCTGGGCCTTCGCCCAGGGCGGCTGGCCGCTCGCGGCATGGATCGGCATGGCGGCGCCGCTCGCGGCGCTGCTCTATCTCGCGACGGAGTGACGGCGCGAGCGGCGTACTGAACGCGGGCGGCAACGCCTATTTGCGCGCCAGCTTGACCTTGACGCTGCCCTCGGCGCCCGCCTCGGCGATGAAGAGCAGCTCGCCCTTGGCGCTCAGCGTGAGGCCCACCTCGACCTCCTCGATGCGCCAGCCCTTGGCCTTCTCGTCGAGGGATGCGGTCATGCCCATCAGCAGCGAGACGGTCTTCTGCCATTGCTCCTTCATCGCGTCGGGCTCGACGGTCTCGACGCGGCCGAACAGCATGGTGGTGATGCTGTGCGTCGTCACGCTGGGATCCGCCGGCGCCTTGGCGGCAGCCGGCGCCCCCGGCACGAAGATCGAAGCCTTCCAGTCGCGTTTCGTCTTTGCCATGCCGTCCTCCTCATCCGTAGGCGGTGACATCGAGGGCCAGCACGGCCTGCTCGAAGTTCTGGTTGAGCCCCGCCAGCCCGCCGGGCGAGGTCGGATTGGCGAAGCTGCCGGTATAGATTCCCATCGCCGCACCCTGCGGCGTGCGCACCAGCGCGCCCGAGTCGCCCGGCGCGCAGGGCGTGTCGGTGAGGAAAAGGATGCGGAAGGCGCGCGTGTTGGCGTTGCCGAGCGTGTTCATCGCCGACACGACGGTGCGCTGCGCGGGGCCGGCCTGGCGCTCCACGACGGCGTGCTGGCCGGCGGCGGGAAAGCGCAGCACGTTCATGGCGGCAGGCGCCGCCGGTCCCGGCGTGACGGTGACGAAGGCAGCATCGACGATCGGATAGGCGCTGCGGCCAAGCGTGCCCGCGTGGCGGCTGGCCAGCGGCACGCCCTGCCCCGGCTGCGCGGTGGCAACGGCATGGCCCGCCGTCAGGAGGCCCCATGCCGCGGTCTGGTTGCATTGCGCCCAGGACGCCGCGGTGGCGCCGACCGGGTGCGGCGGCGCATGCTCGTCAATGCGCGCCTGCCGGAAGGCGAGCGGAAAGCTGCGCCCGAGGCGGGGAAAGGCGACCTCTCCCACCGGCTCGAAGGCAGGCCGCGCCGAGGGCGTGACCGGCAGGGCAAGGCCGAAGCCTTCCTTCTCGGTCTGGCGGTCGTAGAGGCCGATGGTCAGCTCGGCCCAGTGGTGAGACCCGAAGCGGAACGGCCCGTCCGTGACAGCCTGCCCCAGCTGCAGCTCCTGGAACAGGGCATAGGTCCAGCGCGTGCTGCGCGCCACCAGCGCCGCATCCTCATAGCTCCGGCCTTCGATCCAGGAGGCGATCTCGGCCTCCACCGCCGGCGGCACGAACTGCCGCGGCGGATCTTCCGGCGGCAGCACACTGCGCAGGTAGCCGTCCGAATAGTCCATCAGAGCCCCCCTCAGAGCCCCAACCCGCCCCCCGCAGCCATCCTGCCGGATTTCGCGCCGTCCCGCGACAACCGTAAGCCGCGCCGTAAGCAGGATACCGACCGGTAAGCGGGCCTCGCAGGCGCGCGCGGCGCTTCCCATATAGCCCTCCCCCTTCCCGGAGGTATGTCATGCCACTGGACAATCCCTCTCCGCCCGATCCCCGGCCCGTCGATGACGGCGCTTTGCTCGACGCCTATTCGCGCGCCGTGATCGCGGCGGTGGACCGCGTCGGGCCTGCCGTCGTGCGGGTGGAGCGTCTCGGCGAAGACGGCCAACCGTCCGCCGGCACCGGTTCTGGCGTCGTCATCGCGGGCGACGGGCTGGTGCTCACCAACAGCCACGTCGTGGGCGGTGCGGCCCGCGTGCGGCTTTCCTTCGCCGACGGCCAGGCGCGCGAGGCGCGGGTGCTGGGCGACGATCCCGACACCGACCTCGCGCTGCTGCGCACCGACCTGCCGACCGGCACGCCGCATGCAGTGCTGGGCGACAGCAAGGCGCTGCGGCGCGGCCAGCTCGTGGTGGCGATCGGCAATCCGCTCGGCTTCGAATCGACCGTCACGGCGGGCGTCGTCTCGGCGCTCGGCCGCTCCCTGCGCGCGACCTCGGGGCGGCTGATCGACGACGTGATCCAGACCGACGCCGCGCTCAATCCCGGCAACTCGGGCGGGCCGCTGGTCTCCGCGTCAGGGCCCAACGGCGGCGAGGTGGTGGGCATCAACACCGCCATGATCGCCCGCGCCCAGGGCATCTGCTTCGCCGTGGCGTCCAACACCGCCGTGCTGACGGTGAGCGAGTTCGTTCAGCATGGCCGCGTGCGCCGCGCCCATATCGGCATTGCCGCCGAGACAGTACCGCTGCCGCGCCGCATCGGCCTCGCCGCCGCCAGCATGGGGCACGGCGCGGGCAAGCGCGCCATCCGCATCAGCGAGGTGATGCCGGGCGGCCCGGCTGCCGCGGCGGGCCTGCTGGCGGGCGACCTGATCCTGTCGGTCGACGGCATGGCCGTCGAAGGCGCCGACGACCTCGTGCGCCTCCTGGGTGCGGCGCGCATTGGCACCGAGACGACCGTGACGATCCTGCGCGGCGGCGCCGTGCAGACCCGGACGCTGGTGCCGGTGGAGCGGCAGGCAAAGGCGTAACGCTCCCGGTCATGATGTCCTCCCCGTCGCGGAGTCCGCGCGGGGAAGGTGCCGGTGCCTTCGCCGCCGGAAGGGTGCGGCCTGTGGGGAGCAGGTCGTCTTTCCGACCCCCACCTTCATAGAACTGTCATCGCATCCACGTATCCCCCCGCACGGGTTCTGCAGGCCGGCTCGTCCGGCGGGGAAGGAAAGCGTGTCGCGTATTGAGGTGCAGCACCTCGTCAAGGATTTTGGCGGGCGCGCCGCCGTGAACGACGTATCGTTCGCGGTGGAGCGCGGCGCGCTGTGCGTGCTGCTGGGCCCGTCCGGCTGCGGCAAGTCGACGACGCTGCGGCTGATCGCCGGCCTCGAGGAGCCGACCGCTGGCCGCATCGTGATCGAGGGGCGCGATATCACCCGCCTGCCGGCGAAGGATCGCCGCATCGCGATGGTGTTCCAGTCCTACGCGCTGTTCCCGCACCTCACCGTCGCGCAGAACATCGTCTTCGGGCTGGAGGTGCGCCGCGTGGCGCGCGCCGAGCGCGAGGCGCGGCTCAGGAAGGTCGCGGAACTGGTAGGGCTCTCCGACTATCTGGCGCGCAAGCCCGGCCAGCTCTCGGGCGGCCAGCGCCAGCGCGTGGCGCTGGCGCGCGCCATCGTCTCCGAGCAGCCGGTCTGCCTGATGGACGAGCCGCTCTCCAACCTCGACGCCAAGCTGCGCCAGGAGATGCGCGTGGAGATCCGCGCCCTGCAGCAGCGGCTCGGCATGACGATGATCTATGTCACGCACGACCAGGTCGAGGCCATGACCATGGCCGACCAGGTCATCCTGATGAAGGACGGTGTCATCGAGCAGGCCGGCACGCCCGCCGAGCTCTATCAGGCGCCTGCCACCATGTTCGCCGCCCGCTTCGTCGGCGCGCCGGCAATGAACCTGATCGAGGCCGCGGGCGCCGCGGCAGCCGTCGTCACCGGCGTCCGAGCCGAAGACATGCGGCTGTTGCCGCCGACCGGCAACGGCGCCGATGCCGAGGTCGCGAGCGTCGAATATCTCGGCGCCGACACGATCGTCGGCCTCAGGCGCGGCGGCGGCGAGCCCATCCTCGTGCGCGTGCCGGGTCGCGCCGCCGCCCGCATCGGCGAGCGCGCCGCCCTCGCCTGGGATCCGGCGCACGAGCATCGCTTCGACCGCGCCTCCGGCCGGCGCCTCGAGCCCGGCCGATGAGATGCCCGGCCGACCGCCAACCGTCCTTCACCGTTTTCCAACCCGCAGGAGTCCTTGCATGACGATCACCCGCCGCCTTCTTCTCGCCGCCGCGCTTGCCGGCAGCACCGCCCTCGCGGCGGCACCGGCACATGCCGAGACGCAGCTCAGCTTCTACTATCCGGTCGCGGTCGGCGGCCCGGTGACCAAGATCGTCGATGGCATGGTTGCCGATTTCGAGAAGGCCAATCCCGGCATCAAGGTGAAGGCCGTCTATGCCGGTTCCTACCAGGACACGATCGCCAAGACGCTGACGGCACTGAAGGGTGGCGACTCCCCGCAGGTCGCGGTGCTGCTCTCCACCGACATGTTCACGCTGATCGACGAGGACGCGGTCATTCCCTACGACGACCTGGTCAAGGGCGACGAAGGCAAGAAGTGGTTCTCGAGCTTCTATCCGGGCTTCATGCAGAACAGCCAGGCCAGCGGCAAGACCTGGGGCATCCCGTTCCAGCGCTCGACCGTGGTGCTCTACTGGAACAAGGAGGCCTTCAAGGAAGCCGGCCTCGATCCCGAGAAGGCGCCACAGACCTGGGACGAGATGCGCGACTTCGCGAAGAAGCTCACCAAGCGCGACGCTTCGGGCAACGTGACGCAATGGGGCATCGAGATCCCGTCGGGCGGCGCCTTCCCCTACTGGCTGTTCCAGGGCCTGACGACCGAGAACGGCGCCATCCTCATGAACCAGGACGGCACCCAGGTCGCGTTCGACAAGCCCGCCGTGGTCGAGGCGCTGCAGTATTGGGTCGACCTCGGTCACAAGGACAAGGTCGCACCGTCGGGCCTGGTCGAATGGGGCACGACGCCCAAGGACTTCTTTGAGAAGAAGACGGCGATGATGTGGACCACGACCGGCAACCTCACCAACGTGCGCGATCACGCCAAATTCCCCTTCGGCGTCGCCATGCTGCCGGCCAAGGTGCGGCGCGGCACACCGACCGGCGGCGGCAACCTCTACATCTTCAAGAAGTCGACGCCCGAGCAGCAGGCGGCGGCGCTCAAGTTCGTGCACTTCATGACCAGCCCCGAGCAGGCGGCGCGCTGGTCGATGGCCACGGGCTACATCGCCGTGTCGCCCGCCGCCTTCGAGACCCCGGCGCTGAAGGAATACGTCACCAAGTTCCCGCCCGCCGCCGTGGCACGCGACCAGCTGCCCTATGCGGTCGCCGAGTTCTCGACGCATGACAACCAGCGCGTCACCAAGGTCTTCAACGACAATCTGCAGGCAGCCCTGCTCGGCACCAAGACGCCGGCCCAGGCGATGAAGGACGCGCAGGCGGAAGCCGACCGCATCCTCAAGTCCTACAAGTAGTCGCAGGCCCCGTTGGCATCGACGCCGTTGGAATCCGCCGTGCGCCGGCCCGCTCATGAAGAAGAGCGGGCCGGCAAGAGCGTCCGCCTCGCCCGGCTCCTGCCCCGCCGCACCAGCGTCGAGGCGTGGCTGCTGCTCCTGCCCTCGGTGGTGCTGCTGGCCACGTTCGCCCATGTCCCGATCGTCGCGACGCTGATCGACTCCTTTTATTCGACGCCGAGGCGCAATCGCCCGTCGCACTTCGTCGGCCTCGACAACTACCAGGACATGATCGCCGATCCGATCTTCTGGAAGGCGCTCACCAACAACCTGATCTATGCCCTGGGCACGATCCCCGCCTCGATCGCGATCGCGCTCGCCATGGCCCTGTTCGTCAACAGCCGCCTGCCCGGGCGGGCGCTCCTGCGCATGGCCTATTTCACCCCGACGGTCCTGCCGATGATCGCCGTCGCCAACATCTGGCTGTTCTTCTACACGCCGGGCTATGGCCTGCTCGACCAGATCGCGGCCCTGTTCGGCGGCCACACCACCAACTGGCTCGGCTCGCAGCAGACGGCCCTTGGCGCCATCATGGTCGTGACGGTGTGGAAGGAAGCCGGCTTCTTCATGATCTTCTATCTCGCTGCCCTGCAGCAGATTCCGCCCGACCTGCGCGAAGCCGCGGCCATCGAAGGCGCCTCCCGCTTCGCCTTCTTCCGCCGCGTGACCTGGCCGCTGCTGATGCCGGTGACGCTGTTCATCCTGGTCAATGCCGTGATCAACGCCTTCCGCACCATCGACCACATCTTCATGATGACGGGCGGTGGTCCCGACAACGCCACCAACGTGCTGCTGTTCCACATCTACGAAGTCGGCTTCAAGTTCTGGGACCAGGGCGCGGCGACGGCGCTGACGATCGTGCTGCTCGCCATCCTCGGCCTGCTCGCGCTGGCGCAGTTCGTCATCGCCGGCCGCAAGGTGCACTACCAGTGAGAGAGCGCCTGTCCTCGGCACTCGAGACCGGGGCCGCCTGGGCGCTCGGCCTGTTCTGGCTGGCGCCCCTGCTCTACGCCATCTGGACGGCGTTCCATCCGGCCGCCTACGCGACCCATTTTGACGTCACGGCGCCGCTGACGCTGGAGAATTTCGCGCGGGCCTGGGGTGCGGCGCCCTTTGCGCGCTATTTCCTGAACACGACCCTCATCGTCGCCATGATCGTCGGCGCGCAGTGCGTGCTGTGCACGCTGGCCGCCTTCGCCTTCGCGCGCTTCACCTTCCGCGGCCGCGATCTCCTGTTCGCGCTGGTGCTGATCCAGCTCATGATCTCGCCGGAGATCCTCGCCGTCGTGAACTACCGCACCGTGCGGGCACTGGGCTCCGTCGACACGCTGCTCGGCGTGGCGCTGCCGTACCTCGCCTCGGCCTTCGGCATATTCCTGCTGCGACAGGCCTTCCTGCAGGTCCCCAAGGACCTCGAGGAGGCGGCACGGCTCGAAGGATGCGGCACGCTCGGCGTGCTGTGGCGCGTCTACGTCCCGCTCGCCCGGCCGATCTATCTCGCCTACGGGCTGGTGCAGGTGAGCTACCACTGGAACAACTTCCTGTGGCCGCTGATCGTCACCAACTCGGTCGAGACGCGCCCGCTGACCGTCGGGCTGTCGGTTTTCGCCTCCTCCGACCAGGGCATCGACTGGTCGGTGATCACGGCCGCGACGCTCATGACCTCCGGGCCGCTGCTGGTGGGCTTCCTGCTGTTCCAGCGCCAGTTCGTGCAGAGCTTCATGCGCGCCGGGATCAAGTAGCAGCGGCTCCCTCCGCAGGCGCATCACGGCACGCCGCGCCCGGGACGAGGCAAGAGGAGAGCGCTAGCGCCTGGTTGCGATGGCGACCAGGCGGCGGCCGTGATGGACGATGCCGTCGGCGGTCATCAGGTTCTGCAGCCGCTGGCGGATCGCGATGCGGGCGCGACCTCTCAGCTCGGGCGGCAGATGACCCAGGAAATTGCCGAAGGTGCTCACCTCGGAATAGCGGATCGCCGCCTCCGGCGAGGGCCACATGCGCGTGCTCTCGCACACCTCGATCAGGCTTGGCACGAAGCCGGTCATGCCGAAGAAGGCGCGCATCTCGTCGGCCGTCACCGGAAAGGCAAGCTGCGGGCGCGGCCGCGGAAAGCTGTTGAAAGGCGGCTCGGCCAGCACTTTGCTGGCGATCTCGTGGACGCGTGTGCGCTGCCCCTTCAGCATGGTGGAGATGCCGACACGGCCGCCCGCGCGCAGCACGCGTGCGCATTCGAGCAGCGGCGCGGTCTTCTCGGGCAGCCAGTGGAAGACCGCGTTCATGACCACGACGTCGAGCCCGCCGTCGGCGATGCCGTCGAGATGGTAGGCGTCGCCTACCTCGAAGCGCAGGTTGTTGCGCCGCTTGCTGTGCGCGATCTCGATGCGCAGCGGCAACGGATCGACGCCAAGGACGAACCCGTCCGGACCGACCCGCTCGGCGATGTGCTCGGCCAGCAGCCCGGTGCCGCAGCCGAGATCAAGCACACGCTCGCCCGGTTTAATGTCGAGATCGGCCGCGAGCCGCTGCCCGGACTGAAACTGCCGCGTGGCGCTGATACGCTCGTAGTCGCGGGCCAGTTCGTCGCTGTCGAGGGAAAGAGAGGGCGCACCCGCCAACCGGAGATGCCTCGCCGCCATCATTACGCCGTTCCTCCAACGCTTCGCACTCCTACCCCATCATCATCATAGCGGAGAATCGGCGACTTTCTCCAGCCGGGGTGGTACGGCATGACGGACTGGCAGCCACAGCAAAAAGGCACGGCAAGAACGATGCGCGTCGAGATCCTCTGCACGGGCGATGAAATCCTGACCGGCAAGACCGTCAACACCAACTACAGCCACATCGCCCGCCGCCTGGGTGAGGTCGGACTCGACGTGATCTGGGGCACGACGGTGGGCGACGACCGCGCGAGCCTGCTGGCTGCGTTCCGCCTCGCAGGCGAGCGCGCCGACGCCGTGATCGTCAATGGCGGCCTCGGCCCCACCGTTGACGATCTTTCGCAGGAGGTGGCCGCCGAAGCTTGCGGCGTACCGCTGGTGCTGAGCGAGTACTGGCTGCAGCGCATGACGGAGTCCTACGCCCGTCGCGGCCGCGTCATGCCGGCAAACAACAGGAAGCAGGCGATGCTGCCCGAGGGCGCGGAATTCATCGACAATCCGATCGGCACCGCCTGCGGCTTCGCCGTCACCATCGGCAAGGCGCGCTTCTTCTTCACGCCCGGCGTGCCGCGCGAGATGCGCCGCATGGTGGACGAGCAGGTGATCCCGCGGCTGCTGAAGCTCGGCGGCATCACCGGCGTGACGCGGCTCAAGCGCTTCCACAGCTTCGGCATCGGCGAGAGCCGCGCCGACGAGATGCTGGCCGGCATTCCGGGGCTTGCGATCGACGGCGAGGTCAAACTCGGCTTCCAGGCCCATTATCCGCAACTCGAAACCAAGCTCGCCGCACGCGGCGCCGATGCGGCCGATCTCGCCGCCAGGCTGGCGCCAGTGGAAGCGGAGGTGCGGCGACGGCTGGGCAACTTCATCGTCGCCGAGGACGACCAGACGCTGGAGGGCGTCGTGCTGGGCAAGCTGCTCGCCGGAGCGCACACGCTCGCCATCGCCGAAACCTTCACCGGCGGTACTATCGCCGCGCGGCTGGCGCCGCTGGTGGGCGCGGAAGCCGTGTTCAAGCGCGGCGTCGTCACACGCAGCCTGCCCGAGGGAGGCGCGTCGGGCGAGGCGGCGGCCGGGGTCGCAGCGTCGCTGCGGCAAGACACCGGCGCAAGCCATGCGCTTGCCGTGCTGGTGCAACTCGACGAGGGCGCGGACAGGCCGGACTTCGGCGCCACCATCGCGGTCGGTATCGCCGATGCGCACGGTACGGTATCGCGCCAGGCGCGCCTGGTCGGCGGGCGCGACTGGGTGCGCGTCGGTGCCGTCGAACTCGGCCTCGACTGCCTGCGCCGCCATCTGTTCGACCTGCCCGTCGACGAACGCATCGATTTCGAGCGCCGGTAACACACCATCGGCAACGACCGCGTGACGCGTCCGGCGCACGACAGGCCCGGAAGGCATCCGCGCCCGTGCGATCGCCGGCGACCGGCCCCTACCAGGGCAGCTTCACGGGCTGCGGCGGACGGCTGGGCGGGCCGAGGACGATCATCTTGCGCCACGGTGCGTCGGGCGCCCTGTCGTCGAAGACGATCCTGTTGCCCACTTCGGCGACGCCGAGCTGCTTCCACAGCCGGTTGAGGTCGAGTGTCTTGCCCTTGAGGTAATGGGCCTGCACCAGTTCGCTCATCACGTCGGTCTGGCTGGCGCGGTCGCAGGCCTGGGCGAAGTCATTGACGGTCACGCGCCGCATCTCGTCGAGACCTTTCCACAGCACGCCCTGCAGGCAATCCTCCAGCCCGCGCGCCCCCTTGGTGGCACGGCGAATGCCGACGTCGGCCAGCAGCATGAAGATCGCCCCGCCCCAGACGGTCTGCGGCCCCGAGGCGTTGGCCAGGCCGCTGGTGAAGGCAGCGGCACCGCGCGGCATGTTGTCGAGCCACTCCTTCCATACGTCGGCCTCGCGCTTCCAGCCGGCGCGGGCGCGAACGATCGAATCGCCATAGGTGGCAACGCCTTCCGTCAGCCAGGCGCCGCGGTTGGTGATGGTCGGAATGCCGCTGCGCATGAGCTCGCGAATCAGTCCCCACTGGCTATAGAGGCGGCGCAGTTCGATGCTGGCGCCCAGTTCGATCGCGATGGTGACGCCGCCGCCCGGGGCACTGTGGGCGATCCCCAGCCCGCTGCGGCCCTCGTACGGCACCAGACCGAGCATGAGCTGGGATACCGTGAAGCCCTGCCAGTAGTTCGACACCGCCTCGACGGTGCGCCGGACCCAGCCGACGACCTCGCCGCGGCCTTCATCACCGAGCCCTTCGAACAGAGCCAGCCGAAGGATGCCCTGGTCCTTGGGCTGGCCCGAGCGCAGCGAGCCGGGGGCCGGCACGGGAATCTCCTGCAGCTCGAACTTGCCCATCGCCGAATAGCCCGCGAACCGCACCGGCGAGCCCGCGAGCCGCCAGGCGTCTCCTGCCCTGGGCAGGCCGGCAGCGAAGGACAGTCCGTCGGTCGCCTTGACGCGGATGTCGATCACCGGCACGCGGCCGAGACCGCGCGGTTCGAGCAGCCAGGTCTCGATCAGGGCAAGCACGCCGCCGCCGCGAACGACGGCGAAGCGGATATTGTTGATCTCCTGGGCGAAGGCCATCAGGTCGATGCGGTACCGGGCTTCGGCAACACCGTTCACCGGCTCGACCCACCACGACGACGCGGCGCGTTGCAGCGGCTTGCCGGCGCCGTCGGTGAAGTCCGTGACCCGGGCAGCCATCCTGCCGTTCAGGGCGTTGAAGGTGAGCGGGCCGTCGCTGCGGCAGCGATAGACGACGCCGACTTTCAGCCCGTCCGTCGCCGCGATATCGACGTCAGCCGTGCAGTCGGGCTGTCCCCCGACGGGTAGAGGGGCGACGGGTAGAGGGGCGACTGGCTGCGGATCGCCGGGCCGGGAGGCGGCGGGCTGGGCCCGGGCCGGCAGCGCCGGCGGCAACGCAAGAAGAAAGGCAGCAAGCAGCAGGCAGCGGCGAAGCATGGCTCGAGGCTAGCACGGGTGCCCAGCACCGTCCTATGCGTTGCGCCGGGCGATGGCGCGTCCGGCGATATAGCCGAAGGTCAGGCACGGGCCGACGGTCGTGCCCGCTCCCACCGCCTTGGTCCCGATCGGGCTCGCCATGGCGATGCCGGCGCAGTAGAGCCCGCCGATCACGCTGCCGTCCGACCGCAGCACCTCGCAGTGCCGGTTGGTGCGCGGCCCGCCCTTGGTGCCGAGGCTTGCGTAGAGGAAGGGCGCGGCGTGGAACGGCGGCGTGTCGACCGGCGCGAGCGCACGGTCCTTGGTGTAGTGACGTTCCCACGCCGACTCGCCGCGATGGAAGTCGCGGTCGACGCCTTCCTTCGACCAGCCGTTGAAGCGGTCGACGGTGGCGCGCAGAGTCGCCGGATCGATCCCGATCCTGGCCGCGAGCGCCTCGATCGTGTCGGCGGTACGCACGAAGCTCGGGTCCTTCGACGCATACATCGTCGACAGCCGGTTGACGTAGTGCGAGTCGAAGATGCGCCAGGCGGGGATGTGCTTCGACCTGCCGTCCGGCCCGCGCTCGTCGATCGCGGCGCCCAGCGCGGCACTGCCCTCGCTCACGAAGCGCCGACCCTCGCGGTTCACCAGGATGCAGTGCGGGGCATAGGTCTCGTAGAGCGGCTGGGCGTGACGCTGCCCTTCGTAGGTCGTGAAGGTCGCCGGCGCGATGTTGGACTGGTCCATGTGCACCAGTGCCGCCCCGACCTCGGCCGCCATGCGCTGGCCGTCGCCGGTATTGGTGCGCGGCGCGCCGATGATCTCGATGCCCGGAAAGTACTTCGGCATGTAGTCGGACGCCCAGTCGAAGCCGCCCGTGGCCAGCACGACTCCCTTGGCCGCGCGGATCGTCGTCGGCCTGCCGTCGATCACGGCTTCGACGCCGCTGACGATCTGGCCGTCGGTGGTGAGATGCCTGACATCGGCATCCATCAGGATACGACAGCCGTGATCGAGGCAGCCTCGCGTGAGCCCGACGATCAGCCCGTTGCCGAGTCCGACCTGCCCCGCGATCACGCGCCAGACGAGCGAGGGCCCGAGCTTGAAGATGGCGCGCACGGGATCCTTCAGGACGCCGCCGACCATCTCCTTGTAGGTGAAGAACTGCGGCTTCACCGACTTGCGCACGCGGTTCCACCAGCGGCCGAGCCGGTAGCGGCTGATGAGCGTCGGCGAGACCATGCGGCCGAACAGCCTGCCGCCCGGCGCCTCGACGTAGAAATCGGGATGGTTCACCAGTTCGAAGACGAGCGGCGTGTGGTCCTCGACGAAGCGCAGCATTGGCGCCGAGTTCTCCGCCAGCGCCTGCCACAGCTCGTCCTCGGTCTCCCGCCAGCCCGGCGGCGACACGGCGCGGATATAGGTGAGCGTCTCCTCGGGCGAGTCGGCAATTCCGGCCGCCTGCATGTGATGATTGCACGGCACCCAGGTGCCGGCCGCCGACATCGCCGTCGTGCCGCCGAGATAGTGCGACTTCTCGAGCACGACGACCCTTGCTCCGTCGACGGCGGCCGCCAGCGCTGCCGACAGGCCCGCGGCGCCCGAACCGACGACGACGACATCGCAGTCGAGATCAGCCATGACCGCGCGCCCACAGACGCCGCCAGAAGGGCGCGAACAGGCTGGCAAGCCCTTCCATGGAGAAGCGCATCAGGATGATCACGATCAGCGCGAACACGGCGAGGTTCCATTCGCCGTATTTCTGCAGATAGGTCATCACGACCTGCACCGGTGCGGCACCGATCACGGGGCCAAGGAAGGTGCCGAAACCGCCGATCACCACCATGATGACGATCTTGGCCATCTCGCTGAAATCGACCATCTGCGGGCTGAGAAGAACGATGAAATGACCATAGAAGGCGCCGGCAAGTCCCGCGATGGCGCTCGAGATCGAGAACACCGCGATCTTCACCTTCGTCGTATCGATGCCCAGGCTCTTGGCGCGCAGCTCGTCGTCCTTGATCGCCCGCATGAAATAGCCCAGCGGCGAGTCGATCAGCGCGCGCAGACCGATCAGCACCAGCGCGGCGAGCGCCAGGAAGGTGAAGTAATAAGGCAGCGGATCGATGTTCCCGTAGAGCGGCTTGACGCTGAGGCCGAGTTCGCCGCGCGTGAACTCGTAATCCGCCGTGAGATAGATATGCACCGTCTCGGCGAAGGCCCAGGTGGCGATGGCGAGATAGATCGCCCGCATGCGCAGCACCAGCCGGCCGAGGACCAGCCCGAACAGCGCCGCCAGCACGACGCCCGCCGGAATGCCGATCCAGACCGGCGCGCCGAGATGGTAGCCGAGCAGGCCCGACGTGTAGGCGCCGACAGCGGCGAAGGCATGATGGGCGAGCGAGAACTGGCCCGTGTAACCCGCGAGCAGGTTCCAGCTCGACGCCAGGATGACGTAGTAGAAGCCGATGGTGAGCACGTGCAGTGCGAAGTCGCCGGCCACCAGCGGCACAAGGGCGAACACGGCCACCGTCACCAGGATGGCGATGACCGAGCGGCCGAAACTCGGCGGGAACTTGAACGATGCGCTCATCCCAGCAGGCACTCCTGTATGAGCTCGCGCACGCGGTCCTCGCCGAACTCGGCGACCGGCCCCGCCGCCTTCACCTTGCCGAGATTCATCATCACCACGTCCTCGGCGTGGCGCAATGCATCGGAGACGTTCTGGTCGACCAGCAGGATCGAGGTCGGGATCGCCTTCCGCGCCGTCTGCAGCAGTTCGTACACCTGGTCGGCGAGGTTGGGCGCCAAGCCGACCGTGGGCTC
>JAFEFG010000082.1 GCA_018240685.1 Pseudomonadota bacterium
ATCACCCAGTCGAGTTCCTTGTCGTTCACCGCGCGCAGCGGCGAGGTGATGCCGGGCAGGACGCGCGTCGGCCGCACGTTGGCGTACTGGTCGAACGGCTGGCAGATGGCGAGCCGCAGGCCCCACAGCGTGATGTGGTCGGGAATGTCGGGATGACCGGCCGAGCCGAACAGGATGGCGTCGTGGTGACGGATCAGGTCGCGGCCGTTCTCCGGCATCATGCGGCCGTGCTTCTTGTAGTAGTCGCCGCCCCAGTCGAAATGATCGATCTGGAAGTCGAAGCTACCGATGCGCTTGGCCAGCGCGTTCAGGACCTCAGCGCCGGCCGAGACGACCTCGCCGCCGATGCCGTCGCCGGGAATGGCGGCGATTTTGTACGTCTTCATCTCGAGTCTCCATGAATCGTCGGGACCGCTGGCGGGTCCATACACGCGTTGGTTCGGGAGGAGTTCCTAATCCGCCGCCGCCCGCTGTCCCAGCGACGCGCTCGCCGCCGGCTCGTTCGCTCTCAGGAAGGTCCGGATGTGGCGCAGCGCCAGCGGGATCTTCTCCTTGGTATCCTTCCAGGGGTACATCGAGACCTGCGCGTTGGGTGCCAGCATCGCGGACTCCATCGCCACCGCGTAGGGATGGGGCGGGATGTCGTCTGGCAGGATCAGGAGCGGCGTCCGGCAGGCGCGCACGAAGTCGCGCGTCACGGTGAACACGAAGTCGGCGCGGTCGCGATACATGGCGGTGAGGAAGGCGCTCACCTGCTCCTGGGTGATCTCGGGCCGCTTGGCCATGATCTTCGGGCCCCAGTTGGTGCTGTTGTTCTGGAAGAACTGGTCGGGCATCTCGGGCCGATGGCCGCTCGGCTGCGTCAGCACGGCGGCGACCACGCGGTCCGGCGCGCGCTTCAGCAGGTTCCAGATGAACGGCCCGCCGATGCAGTAGCCCAGCACCATGAAGCGGTCGATGCCGAGATGGTCCATCAGGCCGAGATGGTCGTCGGTGAAGGAGTCCCACGGCCGGTCGGCCTCCAGCGGTCCGGACGATTGGCCGTCGGGCGCGGTGCGCAGGTCGGCGCCGATGCAGCGATAGCGGTCTTTCAGCTCCTTCATGGCGTTGAAGGGATGGGTCGCGTCGAGGCCGGCGATGGTCGAGTTCAGCCCGCCGCCGGGAATCACCAGCAGCGGAAAACCGGAGCCCATCTCCTCGTAATGAATGCGGACGGGACCTCTTTCGTAGATCGGCATGGCGCTTCCTCCTGCGCGGCATCGTGGCATGCCGCGGGGAGAGGGTGAAGGTTCGATCGGGTGCCGGGCGGAGGGGGGCGCGTCGGCGCCGCGATCAAACCTTCGTCATGCGACGGACTGCGCGGAGCGGTGTAGGCTTCCTCCGCGATCGGCCCGGCCTTCAGGAGGCATCGAGATGCAGACCAGCGGTACGGCGTTCCCCGATTCCCCCTTCAACGGCATCGCCTTCACCGGATGCGCGATGCAGGCGGCGGCGTCGCCGAGCCCGGGCGGGCCTTCGTCCCACGCCCACGATCATGCCGGTGCCCGGCGCCGCGAGGTCGTGGTCAACGGCACGCGCATCAGGACGGTCGACATCCACGCCCATTGCGCGGTGCCGGCGGCGATGGCGCTGGTGAAGCATCCGCTCGAGGCGCCGGGGCTGCTGATGACCGACACCAGCGTGCGCCTGGCGGCCATGGACGCGCAGGGCATCGACGTCGAGGCGCTCAGCATCAATCCCTTCTGGTATCGCGCCGAGCGCGACGTGGCGGCGGAGCTGATCGAGCTGCAGAACGAGGCGCTGGCCGAGTTCTGCCACGAGAATCCCGAGCGCTTCGTCGGCTTCGCCACGGCGGCGCTGCAGCATCCCGATCTCGCCGCGCAGCAGGTCGAGCATGCGGTGCGCCAGCTCGGCTTCCGTGGCGTCGGCGTGGGCGGCAGCGTCGCCGGACTGGAACTGGCCGATCCGAAATTCCATCCTTTCTGGGCCAAGTGCGAGGAGCTGGGCGTGCTGGTGTTCCTGCACCCGCAGGGGACGCGCGAACTGGAGCCGAGCGGGCGGCTCGGCGGCTCCGGCCTACTCACCAACACGATCGGCAATCCGCTCGAAACGACGATCGCGCTGTCGCACCTGATCTTCGAGGGCACGCTCGACCGTTTTCCGGGATTGAAGATCTGCGCCGCCCATGGCGGCGGCTTCCTGCCGTCCTATGCCAACCGCTCGGACGCCGTGATCCGCACCTTCCCCAACCGCGTCGGCCCGCTGCCGAAGAAGAACCCGACGGCCTACCTGCGCGACGGCCAGCTCTTCTTCGACACCATCGTCTTCACGCCGGAAGCGCTACGCCACCTGATCGCCGAGACCGGCGCGGGCCAGATCATGATCGGCACCGACTATCCATTCCCCTGGACCAGCACCGAGGTCGACCTGGTGCTGAACACGCCGGGCCTCAGCAACGACGAGCGCATCGCCATCCTGGGCGGCACGGCGGCAAAGCTGCTGGGCCTCTGACCCGCGCCGGACACGGGTGGAGGAGCGGCGCCTCAACGCCGTTCTGCTTCGCCGAAGAACTCCAGGATCGTCCGGCCGAGGGTTTCCTCGGCCGTGTTGAAGTGCGCCACGATCGACATGTGGTTGTGGCCTTTCATCTGCACATGGCGCGGGGCACGGCCGCGGGCGACGGCCAGGCGATGGGCGAACTCCAGGGCATAGACGTCGAGCAGCGGGTTCTCGAACTCCGCGGCGGCAACCAGGACTGGCAGGCGACAATGCTCCGCGTGCGTGACGGGCGAGCGGGTGTCGTAGAGGGCGGCATCGTCGCCGAAATAGGCCCGGACCCCCTGGGCGTTCGGATTGACCGGCAGCTGGTCGGCCCGCAACCGCGCCGATATCAGCACCAGTGCCGTGACGTGCCGGCCGAGATGGCCGAGCGCGGGATCGCAGGCATAGGCTGCGACATGCGTGCCGCCGGCGGAATGGCCGATCAGCAGCACGCGGGCGGGGTCGCCGCCATGCTCGGCGATTCGATCGTGGACCCAGTCGAGAGCGAGCGCGAGATCCTCCGCGCCGCCCGGATAGGCCGCTTCCGGCGCGAGCCGGTATTCGACGTTCACGCCGACGAAGCCCTGGCGCGCAAACCAGTACAGCACGTTGTCGTAGAGCTCGTCGGTCGTGCGCTTGGCGCCGCGGACGAAAGCGCCGCCATGGACGAACACCACGACCGGCGCGGCCTGGGCGCCGGCCGGCCGGAACAGGTCGAGCACCTGGCGGGCATGGTCGCCGTAGGCCAGGTCGCGTGCCACGGCGATGCCGGCCTTCGGGGCGCGGGCAAGATACGGCGCGTAGGCGTCCTTGGTGCGCTGGCTGTAGAAGGCGATATCGGTTGCCCATTTCGGGCCGATCTCGGCCAGCTCGGTGCGCAGCTCTGCCGGCATGGCCGGATGGTCGACGGGGCGGGTGCGATCGGACATGCCGGGAGGCGTGCAGCCGGGTGAAAGCGCCGGGGCTACCGGGCGCGCGTCACGGCGCGAGGCCGTAGCGCTTGATCACCTCGGCCCACTTGACCGATTCGCTGCGCGTGTAGGCGGCGTAAGCGGTGGGATCGCCGCTTTCCGGTTCGGCGCCGAGTTCGCGCAGGCGTGTGCTCACTTCCGGCGTCTTGAGGATGCTCGTGACCTCCGCGTTCAGCTTGCCGAGGATCGGGGCCGGCAGGCCGGCCGGTGCGAACAGGCCGAACCAGGCGCTGACCTCGTAGCCGGGCACGCCGCTCTCGATCATGGTCGGCACGTCGGGCAGCAGCGAGCTGCGGGTCCGGCTGGTGACGGCGAGCGCCTTGAGCTTGCCCGACTTGAGGTACGGCAGGGTGGTGGCCTGGAGGTCGAACATCAGGGGGACGACGCCGGCGATGACGTCGTTGAGCGCCGGGGCGCTGCCCTTGTAGGGCACGTGCAGCAGGCGGATATGGGCTTCCGAGGCGAGCAGCTCCCCGGCCAGATGGTTGGACGTGCCGGGACCCGCCGAGGCGTAGCCCAGCCCG
This sequence comes from Pseudomonadota bacterium, assembly GCA_018240685.1. Lineage (GTDB taxonomy): Bacteria > Pseudomonadota > Alphaproteobacteria > Reyranellales > Reyranellaceae > Reyranella. The sequence continues at coordinate 4,037 of JAFEFG010000082.1, forward strand.
TCGGGCTTTGCCTTCGCCTGCGCGATCAGCGCCGCGACACTGTCGATCTTCGCATCGGGATTGGCCACCAGCACGAAGGGAATCGACGCCAGCGGCGATATCGCCGTGAAGTCCTTCAGCGGATCGTAGGCCACCTTGTTCATCGCCGGATTGATGGCCTGCGAGCTGACGGTGCCGAGGAGCAGCGTGTAGCCGTCGGGCGCGGCGCCCGCCACGATCTTGGCACCGATGGCGGTCCCGGCGCCGCCGCGATTGTCGATCACGACCGGCTGACCGAGCCGCTTGCCGAGTTCCGCGCCCACCGTGCGGGCGAGGATGTCGGCCGAGCCGCCCGGCGGATAGGGAACGACGAGGGTTATGGGGCGGCTCGGGTAGGCGTCCTGGGCCTGGACGGCGAAGCCGGCGAAGATGGCGGCGGCTGCCGCAAGCAGGCCGGGCAGCAGGGTGGAAAGTCGGGTCATGCGTCCTCCGGCGGGTGGAGCCGATCCTCGATCGAGGGCGTGGCGTTTGCGGTCAATGCGCCGTGGCGCCGGCGCGGTCGACCTCGGCGATCTCCGGAATGACGACGTCGTAGGGCGCAACATCCTCGCGGATCTGGTCGACGCCGCGCTTGATGATGGCGATCTCGTCGTCGGGATGGGTCGCCCCCAACCCATACTCGGCGGCCAGCGCCCGATTGCGGCCCGCGCGTTCGCGCTCATCCGGCGGAAGATTCACGACCGCATACACGCCGTTGAGGAGGCTGCCGCGCAGTTTCTTGGCGAACTTCTCGCCCAGCAGCCGGCGATCGTCGGCGGACAGGTCGGCGAAGAAGCGCCGCATGATGACGCGGCCGAACTGGATGTGCCGGGCCTCGTCGCGCAGGATGAGCTGGCAGGCGAGGCGCACGGACTCGAAGCGGGCATTTTCGTAGCGGGCCTGCAGCAGTTCGCCCGAAAGCTGCTCGAACAGGGTGTTCACGGCGAGGCCGGCAAAGAAGCTCATGGTCTTCTCGTCGCGCTCGTCGTGGAACTTCGGAATGATGGCCTTGAAGTATTCCGCGCGCGGCTCGTTCTGGTAACCCGCCAGGCCGTTGGCGATCAGAAACGACGCCTCGTGGTGCCGTAGCTCCTCGGCGATGAAGTTCGTGATGTGCTGTTTGATCTCGAACGGCTCGTGGCGGAAGATCGCCTCGCGCAGCCGCTCGGTTCCGTAGGGCACCGCGCCGTGCTCCATCCAGGCGCGCAGGCTCCACCATTCGGCGCCCGCTTCGCGCACCTCCTTCGGGATGTCGGCGTTGCGCAGATCGCTGAAGTCGATCGATGCCGGGTCCCAGGCCAGCTCGCGCGCCTGCTCGCACAGGCGCCACACCTCGGGATATTCGACCTCGGACCGGATCGGGTAGGGATTGGGTACGGGGGTCAGTTCTTCCAGCAAAGAAGGCTGCATGGCGGGTCTACCGTCGCGAATGAAAATAATAGGCGGATGCTCGGGCAGGCCGGTCGATCCGTCCAATACCGTTTACGCGGCCTGGTGATAGGGAATTACGATCACCGATGGACCGTGCGGAAGGCCCGTCCTAGAGTGATTTCATGGATTTGCGCCGGCTCAGGCAGTTCGTGGCGGTGGCGGAGGAGCGCAGTTTCCGCCGCGCCGCGGAGCGTCTGAACGTGTCGCAGCCGCCCTTGAGCGTGGCGGTGCAGCGGCTCGAGGCCGACATGGGCGTGACGCTGCTCGACCGCACGCGCCATCACGTGCGGCTCACGGTGGCGGGCGAGGCCTTCCTGCGCGAGGCGCGCCGGACGCTGGCGCATGCGCATCTGGCGGTCGAGGTGGCGCAGCGCGCGGCGGTCGGCAAGCTCGGCACCCTGCGCCTGTCCTTCGTGCCGAGCGCGGCGCTGGGCGTGGTGCCGCGGCTGCTGCGCGCCTTTCATGCCGACTATCCGGACGTCAAGCTGATGCTGAGCGGCGATACCACGTCGCAGCAGATGGCGGCGCTGCTCGGCGAGACGACCGACGTCGGCATCGTCGTACCGCCGCTCCACGATGCGAAGGATCTCCGCGTCGAGAGCCTCTGCGAGCAGGAGCTGACGCTCGCCGTTCCGCGCACGCATCCCGTCAGCAGCCAGCAGCGCGTGCAGCTACGGGATCTCGGCGGCGAGGCGTTCGTCGGCTTCTCCTTCAAGGAAGGGCCGGGCTTCGAGAGCGTCGTCGTGGCCGCCTGCCAGGACAGCGGCTTCATCCCGAACTTCGTCCAGGTCGCGCCGCAGATGCAGACCGTCCTGGCGCTCGTCGCGGGAGGGATGGGGATCGCCCTGGTCCCGCAGGCGATGCAGTCGGTGGTGATGGAGAACGTCGCCTACGTCCAGGTCTTCCGGCGCAATGCGCCGGTGAAGTACTCGCTGGGTCTGGCGTTTCGCCCCTCCAACGACAATCCGGCCCTGGGCGCGTTCGTCGCCATGGCGCACAGGCTGCGCCGGGAATTGAATCGGCCCGGCGCCGCCGCGCCGCGCCGCATCAGGGTGCAGGGCGCGAGACAGTGACGGCGAGGGGGCGCCGGTCGCCCGTTCGCGAAGGCGGTCGGGGGCGGCGGATCGGGGCGGGAGAGTCATGAATTTTTCTTTCGCTCTACCCTGGGGGCGGCGAGCGGCGCCGACGGCAGAGATGCTGCTGCGGTAGCGACCGGAATCACCTGAATCGACGGGACGGCAGTATCATCGCCGCGCTGGAGTCCGGCCGGTGTCCGTACGCGACTGGCTTTCGGCGCAGCGCAGCAGGCGGGAGCCATTTTTCGCCCGTTTATTTAATGGCGACTCCCTGTTCGGGCGGCTTGGCAAGCACCGAATCGAGGGCGCGGTGCCGGGCTCGCGGCGGGCGTCGGACAGGAGTCCTCCAACCGCGGGAGAGGGCACGGGAGCCATGAGCTTTCCTCATCCGCCGCCCGGGGCGGGGCGAGGCTCAGAGCGGGACGGCGTCGCCGTCGATCAGGGCGTGGGTGCAGCGCAGGCGCTTGGCTTCTTGGCGGGCGTCGGCGGCGGGCGTGACGGCGCGCACGACGGCATAGCCCTTGGCCTGCCACGGTGCGGCGTCGTTCCAGGCGATGCCGGCCGGCAGGTAGAGGCGCGGGCGCTCGGGGGCTGCATCGGAGGCGGCGAGGACCGCATCCATATAGAGGGTGAAGCCGGTCGCCGGCTCGGTCACGCCGTCCTCGGGATAGCCGGCCGAGTAGCGGCCGCCGCGGGCCAGTTCCTGGCGGCTCTTGAGGGCGAAGACGGAGAAGGAGACGCCGGTCTGGTATTCGAGGCCGCGATACTCCACCGGGTCGAGGGTGAGCGGCAGGGCCGGATCGGCACGATGGACCAGCGCCACCACCTCGGCCAGCCGCGCCGCCTCGGCGGCGCCTGCGGCCGGCAGCTTGAGCTTCTTGAGCTGCGCGACCGCCTTGTCGGCGGGGCCGGCAGCGCGCAGCAGGCCGACGAACAGGTCGGCAGCCTTCTTGTCCTCCGGGCCCGCGAGCGCCTTGGCGACCGCGGCCTCGTCCTTGCGGTCGAGCGCGCGGCGCAGGCGGCGCAGCGGCTCCTCCGCGAGCTTCAGTCCGCCTGCAACGGCGGCGACCAGGGTCGGCAGGTTGAGGTCGACCGTGAGCTCGGCCACGCCGATGGCGCGCAGGGCATCGACGGTGAGCAGCACCGCCTCGGCATCGGCCTCGGCGGTGTCGGCGCCGAACAGCTCGGCGCCCACCTGCGCGAACTGCCGCTCGGGCTTCAGCGCGCTGCCGCGCACGCGGATCACGTTGCCGCCGTAGGACAGGCGCAGCGGCCGCTCGAGGTGCTTGAGGCGGGTGACGGCGATGCGGGCCACCTGCAGCGTCATGTCGGGCCGTACGCCCATCATGCGCTGCGACACCGGGTCCATCAGCCGGAAGGTCTGCGAGGCGAGCGCGGCGCCGGGGCCGCCCAGCAGCGATTCCTCGAACTCGACCACCGGCGGCTTGACGCGCTCGTAGCCGAAGGCGGCGAAGCGCTCGATGGCCACGTCGATGGCGCGTGCCTCGCGGGCCGCGTCGGGAGGAAGCAGGTCGGCCAGGCCGGCCGGCAGGAGACCGCGATGGTCGTTGTCGTTGGCGCTCATGGCCGGCTTGATAGCCTCTTCTTCCTCGGTCCCGCCAGCATGGCGGCGACCCACCCCCCTTTTTGTCGTGCCGGAATGGCCCAAGATGCGAAAAGAACGGTCGGCGGGCCGTAATCGCCGTGACGGCGAGGTTACACACTAGCCGTGAGGAAACTCAGGCGGTATTGCTGCACGGGAATGGACAAGACTGAACGACCGGCGATTTCCGTCGTTGCGCCCTGCTTCAACGAGGAGGGCGTATTGCCGGAGTTCTTGCGGCGTGTGGGGGCGGTGCTCGACGGCCTGCCGGGGACGGCCGAGATCGTGCTGGTCGACGACGGTTCGAGCGACGGTACCTGGCGGATGATGACCGAGGCGGCGGCGCGCGACAGCCGCGTGACGGCGGTCCGGCTGATGCGCAACCACGGCCACCAGCTTGCGCTCACGGCCGGCCTGTCGATCTGCCGCGGCGAGCGCATCCTCATCATCGACGCCGACCTGCAGGATCCGCCCGAGCTCCTGCCCGACATGATGGCGCTGATGGACGGCGCGGATGGCGGAGGGGAGGCCGACGTGGTCTACGGCCAGCGCCGCCGGCGCGAGGGCGAGAGCCTCTTCAAGCGCGGCACGGCGGCGGCCTTCTACCGGCTGATCGACCGGCTGACCGAAGTCGAGATCCCCTGCGACACGGGCGACTTCCGCCTCATCAACCGGCGCGTGCTCGACCTCCTGCTGGCGATGCCGGAACGGCACCGCTTCATCCGCGGCATGGTGGCCTGGATCGGCGGCCGCCAGGTGCCGCTGGTCTACGATCGCAAGGCGCGCGTGGCGGGGGAGAGCAAGTATCCGCTCAAGAGGATGCTGCGCTTCGCCATTGATGCCATCACTGGATTCTCCGTCTTGCCGCTGATGGCCTCGATGACCATCGGCTGGATCATGGCCGCGGTGGGCTTCGCGTTCTTCGTCTACTCCATCCTCGGCTGGCTGCTCGACGACACCATGCCCGGCTGGGCCTCGCTGATGGCGGCGATCGGCCTGCTGGCCGGCATGCAGTTCCTCATGCTGGGTGTGATCGGCGCCTATCTCGGGCGGCTCTACGACCAGAGCAAGGGCCGGCCGCTGTTCATGATCCGCGACATCGTCGGAGGCGGGCGGTGATCGGCGCGGAGTTCGACCGCCACGCATCGGGCTACGACGGCGGGCTCGACAACCCGATCAAGCGGCTGATGGGGAGCTCGGCCGACCAGTTCATCGCCGTCAAGGCGCGCTGGCTGCTGCGGCGCGAGAAGGCGCTGCGCGGTGGCACGCTCGCTCTGCTCGACTATGGCTGCGGCGCCGGCGATCTGATGCGCGTGCTGGCGGGGCTGGGCGCGCGGGCGGCGTTCACGGGCTGCGACGTCTCGCAGGGCATGCTGGCCGAGGCGGCGAAGCGCTGGCCCGAGCAGGCAGGGCCGCTGCCGCAACTGGAGATGCAGGACGGTGCGCGCACGCCCTTCGCCGACGGGCAGTTCGACGTCGCCGTCATCAGCGCCGTGCTGCATCACGTGCCGCCTTCGGAGCGGCCGGCGGTCTATCGCGAGCTCGGCCGCGTGCTGAAGCCCGGCGGTCGGCTCTATGTGTTCGAGCACAATCCGCGCAATCCGCTGGTACGCCATGTGATCGCGCGCACGCCCATCGACGCCAACGCGATCCTGCTCGACGCGCGCGAAGTGCGGCACGGCCTGCTCGACTGCGCGCGCTACGATCTCGAGACCGACTATCTGATGTTCATGCCGCCCGCTCTGGGCTTCCTCGGCGGCATCGATCGCGCGCTCGCCTGGCTGCCGCTCGGCGCGCAATATGCCGTCGCCGCCCGCAAACTGTGATGACGAACTTCCTTCGCGAACCGGAGGCGCCGGCTGCGGCGCCAATGTCGGGGTGGCGCCTGGGCGGACAGCTGATCGCCGTCTTCGGACTGTCGCTGCTGTTCCTGACCGGGACGATCGCCTGGCTGCAGAACGTCCATATCCTCACCGCCAACGGCATGTACAAGAGCATCCAGGCCGAGCCCTGGATCCACGACTTCGCCCATGCGCGGCTCGACCAGTCGAACTATCTCTACTTCCCGCTCTATGGCTTCCTGGCGCACCTGCTCGACCTGCTCGGCATCCTGAAGGGCGTGGCCTGGAAGCAGTTCGCCTACCTCAACGCCTTCTGGGCGAGCCTGTGTCTCGTCTTCGTCTACGCCTTCCTGCTTCGCCTCACCGGCCGCGTCGCGGTCGCGTTGCTCGGGACGCTGTTCCATCTCGGCACCGGCTTCTTCCTGCTGCTCTCCGTCATCAGCGAGGACATCATGCCCGGCTACACGCTGGTGCTGGGCTCGATGCTGATAGCGGCGCTGTGGTTCGACCGGCCGACGCACCGGCGGGTGATCGCGGTCGGTGCGCTCTTCACGCTGGGCTGGCTGGTCGAGTGGCGGCTGATCTTCCCGACGCTGCCGGCCTTCATCCTGGCGCTTGCGATCGTCGATGCGCCGTGGCGCCGACGCCTCGGCTGGATCGCGACGCTGCTGGTCACGATCGTCGCCGTGACGGGCATCGTGCAGCAGATCTGGGAGGGCCATAACGGCGCCGTCGGTCTGCACGACATGCTGTGGACGGGGAAGGGCATCGACAGCGGGTGGGGCGGGCTCGGCTGGGACAAGGCCTGGATGATGCTCTCCGGTCTCGGCAACTACCTGTTCGTTACCGGCAACTACTTCGATCCCTCGTCGGCGATGCGCGGCGTCGTCCCGCTCTCGCTCTCGGTGCTGGCCGAGGTCGCGATCTTCGTCGCCGGCGTCGTGCTGCTGTGGCCGTGGCGCGGCGATCGGCGCCTGCGTGCCATAGCCGCCGTGTTCCTCGGCACGCTGGGCGCCGGGCAGGTGATGAACTTCTATTCCCAGCCGCAAGATCCGCAGATGCAGATCAACGTCATGCCGTGGCTGACGGTGACCTGGGCGTTGATCGTGGCGGCGGTCGTGGCGGGCCGCCGCTGGGCCGACCTGCGGCCGGGTGCGATGGCGCTGATTTCACTGCTGTCGCTGGTGCCCTTTGCGTGGAACGTCGCCTCGCTCTCGAGCTGGCGCGGCGAGGATGCCGCCGCCGTCGCCGCCGTCGAGGAGATCGAGCGCCACTTCCCGACCGACAGGACGGTGTTCCTCTATTGGGGCTTCGAATACATCGCCACCTGGCAGTACGCGCTGTGGAGCCACACCTGGGACTGGGATTTCGTTCCGCCGCCGGGGCCGGCGCCCAGCGACACGCCGCGCTTCAAGTGGATCGCCGTCGATGCCGGCGCCATCCGTCACGCCTCGTGGACACCCGAGCAGCATGCCGCGGCGCTCAGGCGGCAGATCGATCTTGCCTTCCGTCTCGGCTATCGCGTCGCCGTTTCCGATTTCTGGGCCTGGAGCGAGGAGGAGCTGGCGCGGCGGCTCGGCGGATTGTCGGCGTCCAATCGCGCCCATGCGATCTACGCCATGCTGCACGACAACTACGACGTCGTGCCCGTTTTCAGCAATCCGCTCGTCGGCACTTATTATGAGTTGCGCCCGCGCCAGGTGCCGTAGGCGTCATAGCGGCACGGAGTCTCGTTCCGGTTGCCTTTTTGCCGCAATTGTCCGACAATTTGTCACGCGATGATCACCGCAGAAAGTGCAGGCGGCTGGTCGTGAGAGATGTCACCGGAATGATTTCGCGTAGAAACGTGCTCGCTGGGCTGGTCGCGGCGACCGCGCCGGCCATTACGGGTTGTGCCTCCCGGCACACCGCCCAAGCCTCCGCGGCTGCTCAAGTGGCGGGAGGTCCTTCTGCGGCCGGTTTGGACGCAGTGATCGATATCAGTCACAACGTGACGGTGACGGACTTCGCAGCTGTCCGCCGTCGCAGCCATATCCTTGCCGTCGTGCACAAGGCGACGGAAGGCGGCGACTGGATCGATCCGTCCTATGGCGTGCGCCGGCCGCAGGCCGAGTCCGCGGGACTGCTGTGGGGCGCCTACCACTTCGGCACGCGCCAGTACTCGGGACAGCGGCAGGCTCAAACCTTCCTCGCCGCCGCCCAGCCCGGACCGAAGACCGTCATGGCGCTCGATTTCGAGCCCAACGACCACAACCCGCGTAACACCATGACGCTCGCGCAGGCCGAAGCCTTCGTGCAGACGGTGTATCAGGCGACCGGACGGCTGCCGGTCGTCTACACCCAGCCGAACTGGGCCAACGGCATGAAGGTCAACCGCGGCCTGAGCCTGGGCGCGCCGATTCCGCCGACGTCGATCCTGGCGCGGTGTGATCTGTGGCTCGCCGACTATCGCGAGTCGCCTGAAGTGCCGCTCGCCTGGGCCAATCGCGGCTGGCGCCTGTGGCAGTATGCCGGCGACGAGACCGAGCTCGACGCGGCTTATGGCTCGGTGCCGCGTACGGTATCGGGCGTCTCCCATTGCGACCGCAACGTCTTCGCCGGCGACACCTCGGCGCTCTACAAGTTCTGGAACGCGCACGCCTGAGCCCGGCTGCGGCCAACAGTACACATTGACGGCTGCCTGCCGCGCGCTTATAGCGGCGGCGGGCCACGCTCCCCCACCGGAGCGCAGCTCTTCTGTAAGGGAGAGGTTTGATGAAGCCGTCGATTCGTCCGGCGCGTCCTGATTTTTCTTCGGGACCCTGCGCCAAGCGTCCGGGTTGGACTCCGGAAGCCCTCAAAGATGCCGCCGTCGGGCGGTCCCATCGTTCGAAGCTCGGCAAGAAGAAGATTGCCGAAGCGCTCGATCGCACGCGCGCGGTGCTCGGCATTCCGGCCGACTACAAGGTCGGCATCGTGCCGGCCTCCGATACCGGCGCCGTCGAGATGGCGCTGTGGTCGCTGCTGGGCGGTCGCCCGGTCGACATGCTCGCATGGGAAAGCTTCGGCGAGGGTTGGGTCACCGACGTCGTCAAGCAGCTCAAGCTCAAGGACGCGCGCGTCATCAAGGCCGGCTACGGCCAGATCGCCGATTTCAAGGCGGTCGACTGGACGCACGATGTCGTCTTCACCTGGAACGGCACCACTTCCGGCGTGAAGGTGCCGAACGGCGACTGGATCGCCGACGATCGCGAAGGCCTTGCCATCTGCGATGCCACCTCCGCGGTCTTCGCCATGGACCTGCCGTGGCAGAAGCTCGATGTGGTGACCTGGTCGTGGCAGAAGGTGATGGGCGGCGAGGGTGCGCATGGCATGCTGGTGCTGAGCCCGCGCGCCGTGAAGCGGCTGGAAAGCTATTCGCCGCCGTGGCCGCTGCCGAAGATCTTCCGCCTGACGTCGGGCGGCAAGTTCTCCGAGGCGATCTTCAAGGGCGACACCATCAACACGCCATCGCTGCTGTGCGTCGAGGACGCGATCGACGGTCTGCGCTGGGGCGAGAGCGTTGGCGGGCTGCCGGGCCTGATGGCGCGCTCGAATGCGAACCTCGGCGTGCTCGAGAAGTTCGCGGCCGAACGCAACTGGATCAGCTTCCTCGCCGCCGACAAGGCGATCCGCTCCAATACCTCGGTGTGCCTCAACATCGTCGCGCCCTGGTTCACGGCGCTGCCGGCCGACCGGCAGGCAGCGGCTGCCAAGAAGATGGCCGACCTGCTCGAAACCGAGAAGGCGGGCTACGACCTCGGCTCCTATCGCGATGCTCCTCCTGGCCTGCGCATCTGGTGCGGCGCCACCGTCGAGAAGAGCGATCTCGAGGCGCTGCTGCCCTGGCTCGACTGGGCCTACGCCGAGATCGAACGCGAGTTCAGCAAGGTCGCGGCTTAGCCGCTCAAGGGAGCGCGCCACTCCAGTGGCGCTCGGAAGTGCGCTCGGGGCGTTGAGCGCCACTGGAGTGGCGCGCTCCGATGAAGGAGACATTCAAATGGCCAAACCCAAGGTTCTCATCTCCGATGAGCTCAGCCCGCGTTCGATCGAGATCTTCTCCGAGCGCGGCTGCGACGTCGATTTCAAGCCGGGGCTGAAGCCGGCCGAACTGCGCGCGATCATCGGCCAGTACGAAGGCCTCGCGATCCGCTCGGCGACCAAGGTCACGGCGGAAGTGCTCAACGAGGCGAAGAAGCTCAAGGTCGTGGGCCGCGCCGGCATCGGCGTCGACAACGTCGACATCAAGGCCGCCACCGCGCACGGCGTCGTGGTCATGAACACGCCGTTCGGCAACGCCATCACCACCGCCGAGCATGCGATCGCCCTGATGTTCGCTGTCGCGCGCCAGATCCCCGAGGCCAACGCCAGCACGCAGGCGGGCAAGTGGGAGAAGAACCGCTTCATGGGCGCCGAGCTCAGCTTCAAGACGCTGGGTCTGATCGGCTGCGGCAACATCGGCTCGATCGTGGCTGACCGCGCGCTTGGCCTGAAGATGCGCGTGCTCGCCTATGATCCGTTCCTGTCCGACCAGCGCGCCGCCGAGCTCGGCGTGGAGAAGGCGACGCTCGACCAGGTTCTGGAGCGTGCCGACTTCATCACGGTGCATACGCCGCTCACGGAGCAGACCAAGAACATCCTGAGCCGCGCCAACCTGATGAAGACCAAGAAGGGCGTGCGCATCGTCAACTGCGCCCGCGGCGGCCTGGTCGACGAGCTTGCCGTGCGCGACCTGCTGGTCTCCGGCCACATCGCCGGCGCCGCCTTCGACGTCTTCACGGTCGAGCCGGCCAAGGAGAACGTCCTGTTCGGCGCGCCCAACCTCGTCTGCACGCCGCATCTCGGCGCCTCGACGGTCGAGGCGCAGGAGAACGTGGCGCTGCAGGTGGCGGAGCAGATGGCGGACTACCTGCTGACCGGCGCGGTCGTGAACTCTCTCAACATGCCCAACGTCTCGGCCGAGGACGCGCCCAAGCTCGCACCGTACCTCGATCTCGCCGAGAAGCTCGGTTCGTTCGCGGGCCAGCTCACCGACACCGACATCAAGGCCGTCTCGATCGAGTACGAGGGCCAGGTGGCGGCGCTCAACATCAAGCCGCTCACCCAGGTGGCGCTGATGGGCGTGCTGCAGCCGCAGCTCGATACGGTGAACATGGTGAACGCCCCCGCCATTTCCCGCGAGCGCGGCATCGACGTCGCCGAGGTCAAGCACGAGCGTGACAGCGACTACCATTCGCTGATCCGTCTCTCGGTCACCACGGAAAAGTACACCCGCTCGGTGACGGGCACGCTGTTCGGCGGCAAGCATCCGCGCATCGTCGACATCAAGGGCATCGAGATCGAGGCGGAGTTCGCCCCGCACATGCTCTACATCACCAACGACGACAAGCCGGGCTTCATCGGCCGCCTCGGCACGCTGCTCGGCGAGCACAAGGTGAACATCGCCACCTTCCATCTCGGTCGCGACAATCCGGGTGGATCGGCCATCGCGCTGGTGCAGGTCGATCAGCCGATCTCGCCCGAGCTGCTGAAGAAGATCGCTGCGCTCGAAAGCGTGGTCCAGGCCAAGGTGCTGGACTTCTAGGCCCGCGGCGGGAGCGGCAGTGTTGCTCGGTCGCTCCCCCCGGCTTCGCGCGATCGCAGGCTTTGCGATCGCGCCGCTGGCGCCGGCGCTGCTGCTGGCGATCGTGCTGCTCGCGATCGGCGGCGAGCATGCCACCGAGACGCTGCAATACACGCCCTACGCGGCATTCGTCTCCTATCCCATCGCGCTGCTTTTCGGCGCGCCGGCATTCTTCGTCATGCGTCGCCGGCACTGGAACGGATGGCGCGCCTATCTCGTCGCGGGCGTCCTTCTCGGCCTGCTGTTCTTTCTTCTTTCGCTGGTCTCGATGGAGGGCGGCCTCGTCGAGCACATCCTGGCGACGCTTCCGTTCGCGCTGACAGGGGCGGTGGCGGCGAGCCTGGTGTTCTGGGCGATCGCGCGGCCCGATCGTACGGGCGGCGACTCCGACCAGGCTTCGCGGCCGTCCGCGTGACGGAAACCGAAGGCGGGACTTCCGCAGCAGGTTCAGTCCGACGCCGGGCGCGAGGCACGGGGAGGCTGCCTCGTGCCCAGGTGCTGATCGACGCCGGCGATCGGCGCTCGCGGGGTCGTCAGCCGTTGCGGAAGGTGTAGCCGTAGCCGTTGATGGCCGGGGCGCCGCCGAGATGGGCGTAGAGCACCTTCGACCCGGCGGGGAAGTAGCCCTTCTTCACGAGGTCGACCATGCCCTGCATGGACTTACCCTCGTAGACCGGGTCCGTGATCATGCCCTCGAGGCGGGCGCACAGGCGGATCGCCTCCTTGGTCTCCTCCGAAGGCACGCCGTAGGCCGGGTAGGCATAGTCCTCGAGCAGAACGACGTCGTCCTCCTCGATCTCCTTGTCGAGCTTCACGAGCTTGGCCGTGTTGCGGGCGATGTCGAGGACCTGCGCCTTGGTCTGCCCGGGCGTGGCGGAGGCGTCGATGCCGATGACGCGGCGCGCGCGGCCGTCATAGGCGAAGCCGACCAGCATGCCGGCATGGGTCGAGCCGGTGACGGTGCAGACGACGATGTAGTCGAAGGAGAAGCCGAGTTCCTTCTCCTGCTGGCGCACTTCCTCGGCGAAGCCGACATAGCCCAGGCCACCGTACTTGTGCACCGAGGCGCCGGCCGGGATCGCATAGGGCTTGCCGCCCTGGGCCTTCACGTCCTCGATCGCCTTCTGCCAGCTGTCGCGGATGCCGATGTCGAAGCCTTCGTCAACGAGCCGCACGTCCGCGCCCATGACCCGGCTGAGCAGGATGTTGCCGACGCGGTCGTAGACGGCATCCTCGTGGGGTACCCAGCTTTCCTGTACCAGGCGGCACTTCATGCCGATCTTGGCGGCCACTGCCGCGACCATGCGCGTATGGTTGGACTGTACGCCGCCGATCGAGACCAGCGTGTCGGCGTTGGAGGCCAGCGCATCGGGAATGATGTATTCGAGCTTGCGCAGCTTGTTGCCGCCGAAGGCGAGACCGGAGTTGCAGTCCTCGCGCTTGGCATAGATCTCGACCTTGCCGCCGAGGTGGGCGCCGAGGCGGTTCAGCTTCTCGATATGAGTCGGCCCAAAGGTGAGCGGATAGCGCTCGAAGTTCTCCAACATGCGAAGTGTCCCTTTCCGTGTCGCGCCGGAGACAAGAACTACCATCGAGAGAGAAAAAGGTGCTTTCAAAGACGCGCTTGATGCTGTTCCGGCATTCCATGAGTGGGCCATATATTCTAGCTATCGCTCATATGATCCGCTATTTACGGAAGAATCTTCCAGGAGGGTCCGATCGACCGCATTGATCTCAAGATGCTTCGCCAGCTTCAGGCGAACGGCCGCCTGACCAATGCGGAACTTGCCGAGAAGGTCGGTGTCAGCGCCGCCACCTGCCATCGGCGCACGCAGCGCCTGTTCGAGGAGGGATTCATCAGACAGGTGAGGGCCATGGTCGATCCCGGCAAGGTCGGCCGCGGGGCTCTGGTCATGGTCGGCGTCGTCCTCGACCGCTCGACGCCCGAGAGCTTCGCGCAGTTCGAGAAGGCGGTGGCGAAGCTGAAGTTCGTGCTCGACTGCCACCTGGTGGCCGGCGACTTCGATTACTTCCTGAAGATCCGCGTCGGCGACATGGCGGACTTCAACCGCATCCACGGCGACCAGCTGATCGCGCTGCCCGGCGTGCGGCAGACCCGGACTTTCTTCGTGATGAAGGAGGTGGTCGACAACGCGCCGCTGGACTTTTGAGACACTGTCGAACGGTGCAGGAGCGCCGGTAGGGCGGCAGCGGCCCCGGGCGGCCGTCAAGGCGGAACTCTACGCGCGCGCTCCCGTAGCCGTGATGGCCTCCACAATCGTGATGCGACGAGACCAGAACGCTTTCCACGCGACGACGGAGATTCTTCGCACGATCAGCAGTCGCTTGGACGCGAAGTCGTATTTGGAGGGCCGTGCAGGGGAAAGGTCAATCGGGCGCGAAGACCGCGTGGCATGCGATCATGCAACGTCAAGGAGCCACGGTGATGACGGGCGACGGTGAGGGCGATGGATAGACCCAGGCCGAAGCCACCGACGCTGTGTCGCGTCGCGTCGGATCGGTAAAACGGTTCCGTGACTCGCGCCTTTTCGATGTCGGGAATACCGGGGCCCTCATCTTCGACGTCGATCGCTATGTCCCTGCCATGGGGCGTAGCCAGGCGAACCGTGGCCGCGCCGCCAAACTTGACGGCGTTATCGATCAGGTTGGCGATTGCGCGCTCCAGCGCTCCCGGCAGACAGGATACTTCGAGATGTCGCGGCCCCACATAGGTAACGGTGTGGCCGGAATCTTCGAACTGACTGCAGATCGTTTGGATGACTGACGGAAGATCGGTCATCTCCGGCTTCTCGGTGGCGCCACCGTCGCGGACATAGGAGATCGCCGATTCGATGGACGCGTTCATCAAATCGATATCATCCAGCATGCGACGCTTCGATCCTTCGCCGGCGACCTCTTCCACGTGCAGACGCAACCGCGTCAAGGGCGTCCTCAGATCGTGGCTGATGGCCATCAGCATGCGCGTACGATCTTCGATCATCCGCTGGATTCTATGCTGCATGCGGTTGAAGGCTCTCGCTGCGCGCTTGATTTCCTCGGGCCCTTCTTCCTTCAGTTCTGCTTCGTGGCCTTCGACGCCGAACCGGTCGACGGCCATGGCGAACCGGGACAGGGGGGTAACAAGACGACGCAGAGCCCAGACGAGGAGAAGCGCCATGGAGGCGCCAAAGAAGGTGACCATCAGAACGAGGGGGAACGTGAACCTGAGCTGTGCGCGCTGCGTCAGGCGGAAGTCGACCAGCTGACCGTCGGTCAGCGCCACGATGACGGAGATGTGGCTGTCGCCGTCCTCGTAGCTGCCGAGAATCTTCACGCCAGGAGGAAGCTGACTTTCGGCCCAGTTTCGCAGCCTTTCCGGTATGCTTATGGGCTGCTGAAACCGGTCTGGCTTCTCATCGACAAAGGCCGCCGTGAAATCGTCGGTCTGATAGGCGGAAAGCAAGGTCCTGCGGTCGGCAGCGGGTATCGCTTCGATTCCGCGCAACAAAGTGGTGATGGTCGCGGCGTGTCGTGTGGCCGTCGGCGACAGCTCGAACTCAGGAGCGATCGTGAAGAGGACCGAGGCGATGGCAGCCCAGGCCGCGAATCCGGCCAGCGTGAGCAGGACGATGATCTGGCTGGCGATGCGGTTGGTCAGGCCGAGTGCCCGCAGCACTTTCATCATGCCTCCACAGGCGGCGTGAAGATATAGCCGGTCGATCGGACCGTCTTGATCAGCGTGGGGTTGCGCGGATCGCGCTCGATCTTGCTGCGAATTCGGCTGACGAGGATGTCGACGCTGCGATTCAGGGCCTCGGTGGCTCGGCCTTGCGTGAGATCGAGCAGTTGGTCGCGCGTCAGGGTTCTTTGGGCATGCTGGCAGAAGACGAGAAGCAGATCGAATTCGGCGCGGGTGAGAACCACCCGGGCGCCGTTGGGATTGTGCAGATCGCGGGCGATGGGGTCGAGAAGCCAGCCCAGGAATTTCAACGGCTTTGCAGGCTTCTCGGACACAGGAGGAAGCGCCGCGGTTCGGCGCAGCACCGCACGAATGCGCGCCAGGAGTTCGTAGGGGTCGAAGGGTTTGGCGATGTAGTCGTCGGCACCCATCTCCAGCCCGACGACGCGCGCCACCGGATCGCCCGCCGCCGTCAGCATGATGATCGGCATCCTTGAGGATGCGCGGAGGCGTCGGCAGATACTCAGCCCATCTTCGCCGGGCAGCATGATGTCGAGGACGACGAGGTCGATCCGGGAAATCTCGAGAGCCTTCCCCATCGATTGCGCATTTTCCGTCGCCGTGACGCGACAGCCATGCTTCGTCAGGAAGTGTGAAACCATCGTCCGGATTTCGGAATCGTCCTCGACGATCAGGATGTGCGGGCTTTGCATCGCAGGCCCATTTTACACGCGGGGCCGGAATGGATCGCAGGGCAAATTTTATTTCTGAACGTTTCTAACTGTGATCCGGAAGCGTTGGGCAAAAACACTCCGCGCCGCCATGACGGCACGAGAGCGTACAAGGGCGGCGCACCCTTCCAACAACGACGGAAAGCCTGATGCGCCGGTATCTCATGCGTATGCGTTCTTCTCTCCTTGCCGCTCGCGTCGCAGTTGTGATCGGCGGTGCCCTTCCCTGCGGGGCACTGGCACAGGACCAACTGCGTGGCGATTGGGACGTGACGCTGGGCGCCGGTGCGGCAGTCAGGCCAACCTACGAAGGCAGCGATCACTACATCGTGTCGCCCGTACCGTTCGTGAACGTGATCTGGAAGGATACGATATCGCTGACCCCCGAAGGTCTGAGTGCTTACTGGCGTTACGGGAGCCTTCGCATCGGCGGTGGCCTGACTTACGACGTCGGACGGACCCAAAGCACCGGCGCCTTTCAGCAGGGGGACTACCGTCTTGCGGGGATGGGTGACATTCCGGCGGCTCTGGGGCTGAAAGCCTTTGCCGACTACAAGCTTGGCCCAGCCGTTCTGAACGTGGCGCTGACAAAACTCACCGCCAGCGGCAACGATGGACTCCTGCTGAATTTCGGGGTGGCGCTGCCGTATAAGCTGACCGAGAGCACCACGGTAAGGGCATTTGTCTCGGCCGACTGGGCGAACCAGAGCTACATGCAGACCCATTTCGGCGTTACGTCGATGCAGGCCTTCAATTCCGGCTATGCGCAATACAATGCGGGTGCCGGGATCGAGAGCGTCAACTTCGGTGTCGGGTTGACGCAGAAATTTGGCGAGCACTGGCGGTTGACGGTGCTTGGTCGTCTCATGCAGTTGACCGGTGATACTGAGAACAGTCCGATCGTCTTCTCCAGGACCCAGGGTATCGTGATGGGAGCGATGGCCTATCATTTCTGATCGTCAGTGCGGCTCCAGGCGAGCGTACGCCGGGAACGCGATACCTCTCCGATATCGTTCTCGAGAAGGCAGCCATGTCGCCACTGTATCCGGCGGAAAGTCGTAGGCTCCGGGGATTGTCGTGCCGCCTGGCTGCTATGCCTCGACATGAATACCCTGATCTGGAGGAACCGCCTGAGGTTGCGGTCGCTTTCGAGACCGTCGTGCCCTGGCACCTTTGGGGTGTGGGCGAACTGGAAGGTTTTCATCGGACCAGTCAGGGTTACGAGCGCTTTCTCGCGAGCAGCGGCGCCTTCGCGGCCCTTGGCCATCACGAGGAGATAGAGGACTGGCAATGCGATATCAGGCACATCGCCGGACTGGCGTCCGCCAGGTCCTATGGATCTCTCAGGCATATCGCGACACTCGACGAGATGGCGGAACTGGTGGCGTCTGACCTCGCAGCCCCCATTTCCGAAGCGCAGTTGCGCAAGCTCCTGAAGGCGCATCGACGAGGGCCCTCCGGCCATGATTGCCCGGCATGGCATTTCTTTCGCCATCTCTGGGACGAGCGTCTCTTCCTCTATGATCACGGCGATGGCCGGCATTTCCTGGCCGCACGCTACATCGCGGGCCAGCTCGGCCTTCCTGTGCCGTTACGTGCGAGACTGCATGTCTACGGCATCAGCTCCGAAGCCGTATGCCGGTTGCGTCGCAGTTACGAGATGTTCGTCCTGTCGAAGCAGGCGATGGCCCGGGAGGACTTTTTGGAAGAAATGAGGCGCCGGGAAGCGACTTACCTGTGGCATCCGATGCCGGAGGCTTATCAAGACAACTACGGGGTCTTCCTGCCGCGGTCGGAGCCGCGATCGATGGAGGTCGCGGCAGCGCTCCATGAGGCCGGTGTCTTCGATCTAGGCCTTCATCTCAAGCGCCTTGCCACCATGTCGGGCAGACTGGAGCGGCCGTCCTGCCGTCCCCTTTCAAGCACTGCGTGCGCCAAGTATCGAGTGGAGCCGTGACGGACCGCCGATCGGCGGCCCGGAGCGCGATGAGCGGCTGTCGCCGCTCATTCCATGTTGATGTTCAGCTCCTTGAGCTTCTTGCCCCAGAACGCGTGCTCGTCGCGCACGAACTTGGCGAACTCGGCGCGCGTGCGGTCGGGCGGCATCTCGAGCCCGTCCTTCGCGAGCGCCGCTTCCCACCTGGGGTCCTTCATCGCTTCCTTGGCGTCCTTCTCGATCTTGTCGAGGATGATGTCGGGCGTCTTGGCCGGCGCGAACAGGCCATGCCAGCTGTTCACCACGACGTCGATGCCTTGTTCCTTGAGGGTGGGCACGTCGGGCAGGGTCTTGATGCGCTTCTCGCCGGTCACGGCAAGGGCCTTGAGGTTGCCGGCCTTGATCTGGCCGACGGCGGGCGGCAGTGACGAGAAGTTCATGGTGATCTGGCCGGAGATCACATCGGCCAGCGCCGGGCCCGTGCCCTTGTAGGGGACGTGCGTGATCTTGATGCCGGCTGCCTCGGCGAACAGCGCACCGGCGAGGTGGTTGTTGCCGCCGACGCCCGAGGAGGAGAAGGTGAGCTTCTCCGGATCCTTCTTGGCCAGCGCCACCAGCTCGGCCGCCGTATTGGCAGGCACCTTGGGATTGACAGCCAGCACGTACTGATAGGCCGTCGTCTGGCAGATCGGCACCAGTGCGGCCATCGTGTCGAGCATGCCCTTCTGGATATGCGGGTTGATGATCACATTGGTGCCGACGGCGTAGAACAGCGTCTGGCCGTCCGGCTTGG
>JAFEFG010000083.1 GCA_018240685.1 Pseudomonadota bacterium
CCGGTGGTCGATGTCAGCTGTTCGAGAGACGGGTTGAACGAGGTGCTATAGGAGAAATAGTAGCTTTGCTCCGGGGTCGGCTCGATGATTGCGCCCGTTCGCACACTCGTGAAGGCGACTGTCTGCTGCTGGAATGGGACGGTGGAATTGCCCGCCGTATTCGCGCTGTTGATCGAGTTCCCGATCTGCGCCGTGTAGATGTCCTGTCTCACGCCGCCGACGATCTTGAGCCAAGGCAGCAGCTGAACATTGTCGTTGCCGTATACCGCGAACGAGTTTGCCTGCGAGGTCGCGAGGTTGGTCGGCACTTCCGGCAGATACGAATTGCCGCCCGACGGGTAAAGCAGCGAGGTACAACCAACATATCCTGTAGGCAGTGTCGCTCCATTGCAGGTGCCGGTTCGCGAGTAGTTCTGGTTCCTGTAGCTTTCGTAGCCGATCTCAAGACCGGCGAGAAAATCGTGCTTGATCGGGCCGGTGTCGAACTTGGCCTGGAACTCCGTCTGATTGTCGACCGTGATGTCGGTGATGTTCCGGTCGTGGCTCTGCTGTCGAACCCATAGATTCTGTGCGGCACCGGGATAGTAGCTGGTCGCGGTGAACACGCCGGCGGCGTTGACCGTGCCGATCGAGTTGGGCGCCGTTTCGACGACGAAAGTGGAGACGTAGTTGAACTGCGTCTGGTTGCGGATCTTCACGTCCTTGTTGAACTTGTGCTCGATCGTCGCGCCCGCCATGGCGATGTTCGAATCGGTGTAGTCGTTTGAATAGCCGTAGGCGTTGTTGGGATTGACGTTCGAAGGCCAGCCGTTGAGCGGCGCGACGCCGTAGTCGACATGATCGTGGTTTCGCTGCAGCAGAGAGTACAGGGTCACTTCCGTCGGCGTGCCGATACCGAACTTGTAGGAAGGCGCAAAGCCGAAATCGAGGACTTCGGTCTGGTTTCGGGTGCTTGCCTTGCCGACCTGGAACATGAAGGGGACGCGCACCGCCGACTCCTCCCCGACCGGCAGGTTGATGTCGGCCGTGCTGCGGACGAGGCCGTTGGTCGTGACCGACTGGCTGAGGTTGGTGAACTTCCTCAGCGACGGCTTCTTGAGGACCTGATTGATGACGCCGCCTGTCGAGCCGCGGCCGAACAGCATCGACGACGGTCCCATCAGGATCTCGATCTGCTCGAGATCGAAAGTGTCGCGATAGTACTGCGCCGGATCGCGCATCCCGTCGAGATAGAGGTCGGTACGGGCCGAGAAGCCGTTGAGGTTGAAGTTGTTGCCGATGCTGCCGCCTTCGGCAGCACCGATGGTGACACCCGGAACGTTCTTGATCGCGCTGGAGAGCGACGTCGCGCCCTGCGACTCCATGAGCGCCTTGGTGATGACGGTGATCGACTGCGGGATGTCCTGAACATTCTTGCCTACCCGGCCCAGCGACACCGGTGGCGGCGCGAAGTCGTCGCTGGGGCGCGGGGCGGTCACAGTGACGGTGTTCATCGTCGCCGCGGGCGCATTGTTCGGGTCGGCCGGCTTCGCATCACTGTTGGGCGGCGGCGTGGGATCGGCCGGAGCCGGCGTCTGTTGCGCGTTTGCCTCAGGTGTAAGGGCCACTGGCGCTACCAGAAGGCCAACGAGTGCTGTTTTTGCCTGGATCCGACGCTTCACAATCTACCCCCAACAAGTACGCATCCGAGGCTCTTACATGCAAGTGCCTCGCATTTGCGTATCTCGTCTAGACCAACTGAGAACGATTCGCATTCTCTTTTTTGTGCCTTGTTGGGTTTTATTTTGCCGCGCGGACCGCGCGGACCGCGCGAGCCGCGGCCACCAGGAGCCCTGCCCCCAGAAGCATCAACACGACGCCGATGGCGAGAACGACCTTGCTTTGCCAGCCCGGGCCGGAGACGTCCTCGACGATCACCGGTCGGGCATCCACGCCCTCACCTTCAGCCCGAATGCGGGCCTGATGGACCGTCAACTGGCCATTCTGCGTGATCTTGTTCCAGTAATCGTCGCTGATTCGCACGGGCCCGAAGTGATGCACTCCGCCCCGAGCATCCTTCCACGAAAGCTGCACCACATGCTTGCCGGCTTCGGGGCCGGAGGACGGGGTCGTGGCGGCAGTGATTTCCGCCATGGTCTCGAACCCATCGCCGGCGCGCTCCGTCGAGTCTTCGACCAGCCATGCCTGGACTGCGAGTATCGCCCCGACGAGAAGAGCCACGATCCCCAGCAACAAGCGCCGGGTGGGGAAGTCGATGCGCCGCCCGGGCGCGCCCGCTGCTCCTGCCGCCTCCTGCCCGACCCAAATGGTCATGGCAATGAAAGCGAGCCACGATGCGAAGGCGACATAGAGGGAGCCCCGCAGCCACTCCTGCAGGGATGCGAACCGCGCGGGCCCGTCGGCATTGATGACCGGGACCGCGAGTTCGTCGTCGAGAACCTTTGCCGGGAGGACGGCGAGCCGGATCTGATTCCCGGATACGATGGTCGCGGCAAATCCTTCGGTGACCGGGACGTTCCGGTATTCATGAGGCTTGCCGTCCTTGCCGTCCCATTTGAGGTTCACTGTCAGGCCCTGCTCGACGAACCGCGGTCGCCAGCCTTCGATGGCGATCGGCGACAGCCGCTGGTACTGAGCGCCCGTGATCTGCACGACGGCCCTGTAACCGTCCTCGAGCACGTGCTGCATGTTCCGCCGGCTGTCCCAGCTGCCCAAAGCCACGAGGCTCGCGAAAAGGGCGATGAGGAGGAACAGATTGCGAAGCCTGGCTGCCCGCAACTTCATGTCACTGTTTCCTTGCGATCGCGGTGAATGGCGACCCCGGCGTGACTCGAACACGCAACATCCTGCTTAGAAGGCAGGTGCTCTATCCTGTTGAGCTACGGGGTCGTGTGAGCAGGATACACGAGACACCCGGCGAAGGCTCCGGCGAACGCAGGCCCGCAGGCCCTCAATGCGTCCAGCGGCCTACCCGGCTGTAGGCGAAATTGTCGGCATAGGCCTTGGGGCGGACCTGACGCGCGTGCGGCTGCTCGACCGTATACTGCCAGCCGTTTCGTTCCGCGTGGGCCTTCGCTTCCTCGAGCGTCGGGAACCAGAGCTGGATCTGCTGCATCGTATCCTTGGAGCCTGTCCACCCCATCAGCATGTCCATCTGCTTGGGCGACGGCTCGCTCTCCAGCAGCCATTCCTTCGTGTTCGCCAATCCCGACTGCATGGCCGACTTGGCCGGCTTCAAAATGCGAACCTTCATCGCTTCCGTTCTCCTGGCCGCTCGCTGCGGGGGTGGTCGGGGCGGCCGGATTTGAACCGACGACCTTCTGCGCCCAAGGCAGACGCGCTACCAGACTGCGCTACGCCCCGCCGCAAACACTTGACGACGCGGCGTTTTCTACCAGCGGCCGGGCCGGCTCGAAAGCCCAATTTCCGGATGGTAGAGTGCACCATGTTTGACCAGACCCCCGAAGACGGCGGCCACGGCCGGGCCCCAGCCCTGAACGTGCTGGGCGGCCCCCTGGCCCCCTGCTCCGCGTCTCCGCTGACCGGCTTCTACCGCGATGGCTGCTGCAATACCGGACGGGAGGACGTGGGGCTGCACACGGTTTGCGTCGTGATGACGGCCGAATTCCTGGCCTTCTCGAAGTCGAGGGGGAACGACCTGAGCACGCCCCTGCCGGAATATGGCTTCGGCGGGCTCAATCCCGGCGACCGCTGGTGCCTGTGCGCCACGCGCTGGAAAGAGGCGCTCGACGCCGGCCGCGCACCGCAGGTGGTGCTGGAGGCAACGCATGCGGTGACGTTGCAGATCGTCTCCCTGGCCGACCTTAAAAGTCACGCCGTCAGGCTTCGATGAACTGGTAGCCGGTCTGGATGCGGCCATTGCCGCCCAGGACCGGGAAATCGAAGCTGATCGGGACCGCGGCCCCGCCCGCCGCGGACAACATTCCCCAATGCAGCTTGATCGCGCCGTGGTGTCCGTCAACGCCATCGCGCAGGCGAAAGACGTCGCCCTTCTCCCTGCCCACTTCTTGGAACGTGGGCGTCGGGTTCGTTCCAGACGGCGATGTACGCGCGACGAAGGCATCCGTATCGGTCGGGGCCCTCTCCTCGGATTGCTCCCGTCGAGATGCCGCTTCCGCGCGCCTTGGACGATGACATCGGAAGCAATTGCGTGGCGCTATCGGGCGTGGCCGCGAGCAGCGCCGGCCTTCTAGAAGCGGCCTCCTAGAAGATGCCGTCGACTTCCCCTTCGGCCGTCAGCCCGATCCGTTCTGCCGCCGGCACTCGTGGAAGTCCGGGCATGCTCAGGATCTCTCCCGCCATGGCCACCACGAACCCGGCACCGGCCGACAGACGCACTTCGCGGATTGGCAGCGTGTGGTTGGTGGGCGCCCCACGTAAAGTCGGATCCGCGGCGAAACTGTACTGCGTCTTGGCGATGCAGACCGGTAGCTTGCCGTGGCCGGCGGCCTCGAGCGCCTTCAGGCGCCGTTTCGCCGGCTCGGCGAAGGCGATATCGGCCGCTCGATAGATTTCCTTCGCGATCACTTCGATCTTGGCGGCCAGGGGAAGGTCGTCCCCGTAAAGCGGCTTGAAATGTGCCGGCCCCTTGTCGAGCGTGTCGATCGCCGCCTTCGCCAAGGCTTCGGCGCCGGCGCCTCCCTTGGCCCAATGCTCGCATAGATAGGCCTTCGCGCCGGCGGCCGCGCATTTGTCCTCGACCATCCGCAGCTCGGCGTCGGTGTCGCTCTGGAAACGGTTGATGGCCACGAGCACCGGCAAGCCGTACTTCCCGAGGTTCTCGACATGGCGCAGCAGGTTGGGCAGGCCGCGCGCGACCGCGTCGACATCCTCCTTGTCGAGCGTCTTGTCGTCGGCGCCGCCGTGCAGCTTGAGTGCCCGCACGGTTGCCACGACGACGGCGAGTCCCGGCTCGAGGCCGGCCTGCCGGCACTTGATGTCGAGGAACTTCTCGGCTCCAAGATCGGCGCCGAAGCCCGCCTCGGTCACGACGTAGTCGGCGAGCGCGAGCGCCGCGCGCGTGGCGATCACCGAGTTGCAGCCATGGGCGATGTTGGCGAACGGCCCGCCATGAATCAGGACCGGATTGTTCTCGAGCGTCTGCACCAGGTTCGGCTTGACCGCATCCTTGAGCACTGCCGCCATGGCGGACGCCGCCTTGAGATCGCCGGCGGTGATCGCCTTGCCGTCTCGGGTCTCCGCGACGACGATGCGCGCGAGCCGCTTCTCGAGGTCGTCGAGATCCCGAGCCAGGCACAGGATGGCCATCACCTCCGATGCCGTGGTGATGTCGAACCGGGCCTGTCGGGGGAAGCCGTTGGCGACACCGCCGAGGCTCAGCACCGTGTCGCGAAGGGCGCGGTCGTTCATGTCGAGAACGCGCGGCCAGAAGACGCGGCGGCTGTCGATACCGAGCGCATTGCCCCAGTAGATGTGATTGTCGAGCATGGCGGCGAGCAGGTTGTGCGCCGTCGTGATGGCGTGGAAGTCGCCGGTGAAATGCAGGTTGATGTCCGCCATCGGCACGACCTGGGCCTGGCCGCCGCCGGTGGCGCCGCCCTTCTGGCCGAAACAGGGCCCGAGGCTGGGCTCCCGCAGCGCAATGGCCGTCTTCTTGCCGAGCCGGTTGAGGGCGTCACCGAGCCCGATCGTGGTCGTGGTCTTGCCTTCTCCGGCCTTGGTCGGATTGATGGCGGTAACCAGGATCAGCTTGCCGGCCTTGCGCCCTTCGAGGGACTTGATGAACGCGGCATCGAGCTTCGCCTTGTCGCGGCCGTAGGGTTCGATCGCTTCTTCCGGTATGTCCAGTCGCTGGGCAACTTCTGGAATTGGCTTCTTGACTGCACGCCGCGCGATCTCGATGTCGGACATACCACTCCTCGTCTTCGGAGCGCGACCCTAGCGGCACCCGCAGAGCGAGCCAACAGGGGACGCGGCGCAAGGTTGGGCATATGTCGGGAGCGATTTGCCTGCGACGACGCCTCCGGTCGGCACGAGGTTCCCCGTTTTCCGGAACGGGCCAGGCTAGCCAGCATTCCCGAAGATCGGATGCCTGACCTTGTCCCCAGGCTTTATGCCGAGGAGCCGGGCGCTGCCGCCATTGATCTCCAATACCGCCCGGACCGGATATTCGCTCGGGATGGTATCGGTCGACAGCGGAACGGCATTGGCATGGACATGCTTGATCGTGCCGTCGCCTGCGATGAAGACCATGTCGAGCGGGATGAGCGTGTTCTTCATCCAGAAGCTGACTGGCTGCTCGCGATAGAAGTCGAACAGCATGCCCTCGTAAGGACCGAGCTTCTCGCGGAACATCAGGCCGTGCTCGCGCTGCGCCTCGGTGAGGGCCAGCTCGACATCGAACTTGATCTCCCGGCCTGCCGTCACGATCACGAGCGAGGACCGCTCGTACTTGATCTGGCTGTCCTGGCTGCGGGCGACGGACGCCACGAGCGCGATGGGTGCAGCGAGAATGAGGCGCCGGCCAAGCCGGCGCGAACCGAACTGAAACGCCATGGCGCCTTACTGCGCGCCAACGGTCGCTTCGGTCAAGCGCCCCTGATCTCGATGACCTGCAGGCCCTTCTGCCCTTCGGCGATGCGGACCATCACCTTCTGGCCGGGGGCGAGCGAGTCCATGCCATGACGACGCAGCACGGCAGCATGGACGAAGATATCGCCCTCCTCCGCCTCGCGTGTCACGAAGCCGTAGCCTCGTTCGTTATTATACCATTTGACCAGCGCGGTGATGTAGTCGCCCATCGCCACCCCCTCCGGTATGGGGGGCGGTTTGGGCGTCACAGGAGCCGCCGTCGAGGAATCGACGTCGAGCACCTTCATGACCTGCCAGCCCTTGGGGCCGCGCACGCCGGCGCAAACTACCGTCGCTCCGGGCTTGAGATCCTCGTGCCCGGATTGACGAAGTGTCGTTACATGCAGGAACGCGTCGCTACCGTCGCCTTCAAGAGCTAAGAAGCCGTAGCCCTTGACGGCGTTGAACCACTTTACTTTACCACGCAGCTCAACCGTACCGACGTCCCCGCCTAGTTCTCCCTGCTGGGTCGTCATTCAACGATCCCGTGTTGTTATGTTGAAATCCTAGCAGCCCGGGCGAACCGTGCAACAACCCTTGTGGGTTGATAGCTCTGCAAGTTAGAGGTCAGACCGAATGAAATCGGGAGGCCGGGCGATGTTCAGATCGGACTTGTTTCAGGGAAAGCGGTTTCTGGTGACGGGCGGCGGCACCGGCCTCGGCCGCATCATGATGGAGCGTTTCGTCGAGCTGGGGGCCGACTGCGTGATCTGCGGCCGTCGCGGCTCGGTCCTGGAGCAGACGGCAAAGGAAGTGATGGCCAAGCATCCCGGCCGCCGGGTCGAAACCCATGCCGTCGACATCCGCGTCGCCGCAGCGGTCGAGGAGATGATCGACCGCATCTGGGCCACCGGTCCGCTGGACGGGCTGGTGAACAACGCCGCCGGCAACTTCATCGCCCAGACCAAGGACCTGAGCCCCCGCGCCTTCGACGCCATCGCCAACATCGTACTGCACGGCACGTTCTATACGACCAACGCCTGCGGCAAGCGCTGGATCGCCGAGAAGCGCAGCGCCAGCGTCATCAGCATCCTTACGACCTGGGTGCGCACGGGGAGCCCCTTCGTCGTGCCCTCGGCCATGTCGAAGGCCGGTGTCGCCGTCATGACCCAGAGCCTCGCCGTCGAATGGGGTCGCTACGGGATCCGCCTGAATGCCATCGCGCCCGGCCCCTTCCCGACCGAAGGCGCCTGGGCCCGGCTCAATCCGCTGAAGGAAGCCGACGACACACGCTACCAGGCACGCAACCCGATGGGGCGCGTCGGGCGGCCCGGCGAGCTTGCCAACATGGCTGCGTTCCTGATGAGCGACGAGGTCGCCTACATCAACGGCGAGATCATCGCCATCGACGGCGGCATGGGGATCATGGGCAACGGCACTTTCTCCAACATGATGGCCTATGGCGAAGACGACTGGCGCCGCATCCGCGAGCAGATCCAGGCAACCAATGCCACGGACAAGGCCAAGCGAAGCTAGGCACCGGCGTCCACCGGGCAGCGGCGACCAAAATGGTACAAGTGATATGATACGGAGCCACACTGTGGCTTTTCGGCATCAGTGCTCCGGAATCAGCGCGGAAGCCCATCGAGGCAGTCCCGTCACGCCTCAATTGAGCCAAACTGTGATGGTGAAAAGACTGCCGAGTTTCATTGCCCAGAATCGAGACGGTCTCCTCTCGTGCCTTCCACTGCCAAGCCGTTTCCGCAAATGCACCGGTGCTCGATGATGCCGCGCCGGCACGGGCTTGGCGTCCTGCTGATCGCGGCATTTGCCACCTTCGCAACTGCGGCATCAGCGCAGACCGTGCGGCAATGGTCCGGCACCAACGCCCTCACTCGCCACCCCGAGCAGGTGCTTGCTTCGACGACCGCGGAATGGCGCAGTCTCTGGAGCCGGGTCGGCATGGCCGCCCCCGACATGTTCGAGCCGGGCCGCACGAGTGCCGTCGGCATCTTCCTCGGCGTGCGCGCCGGTCCGGGCTACTCGGTGAACATCATTTCCGCCAGCCGCCGGCGTGACCGCATCATGGTCGTTTTCGAGGAACGGGCACCCGACGAGGTCATGATGGCCGAACGGGCGCCGCCGGTTGCCGTGCCTCCGGTCGTTCCGACGCCGTCAGCGCCGCGTCCGGTCGCCACCGGCCCTGCCTTCGCGGGGGGCGGCGCCAGCGCCTTCGCCCCCAACGGAACGGCGAGCCTCGCGACACCGGTTGTCCCGGTTGTCCCGACGCGGCCGGCCGGACCGCCGACCTCGCCGTGGGCCATCGTGCTGATCAACCGCGTCGATCTGCCGATCACCGTCGAGCAGCGTCTTTTCCGCTAGAACGCCGCCATTGCCGGCACTCAATGCGAGTGCCGCGGGATTCCCTTCGTCTGTGCCACGCGCTGGAAGTCGACGGCGAAGTCGAGACAGGCGCCGCTCGAGAGCTGGCCGACGAACTTCCGCTGCAGCTCCTGCCACGGGGTCTGGCTTTCCTTGATGTGCGGCTTCCAGGCGGCTCGGCGCTGCTCGAGTTCCGCATCGCTGATCATGATGTTGGCTGTCCGCTTGCCGATGTCGACGCGGACACGGTCTCCCGTCTTGAGGAGCGCCAGCCCGCCTCCCACGGCAGCCTCCGGCGAGGCATTCAGGATCGAGGGGCTGGCCGACGTGCCGCTCTGCCGTCCGTCGCCGACGCAGGGCAGCAGGAGCACCCCGCCCTTCACCAGCCGGTCCGGCGGCAGCATGTTGACCACCTCCGCCGCGCCCGGATAGCCGACCGGGCCGGTGTTGCGGATGAACAGGATGCTGTTCTCGTCGATCGGCAGCTTGGGATCGTTGATCCGGTGGTGATAGTCCTCCGGCCCTTCGAAGACGATGGCCGTTCCCTCGAAGGCATCCCTGTCGCCCGGCCGTTCCAGATACTTGGTGCGGAATTCCGGCGAGATGACCGAGGTCTTCATGATCGCCGAGTCGAAGAGGTTGCCCGACAGCACGGCAAACCCTGCCTGACCCAGCATGGGCTTGTCGTAGGACTTGATGACCTCTCCGTCGACGGGCGCCGCCCCGTCGAGATTCTCCGCTACCGTCCGGCCGGTGACGGTGAGCGCATCGCCGTGGATCTTCCTGTTGCGCAGCAGCTCGGCCATGACGGCCGGCACGCCGCCGGCGCGATGGAACGCTTCGCCGAGATACTTGCCGGCCGGCATGCAGTTCACCAGCAGCGGGATGTCGTAGCCGATGCGGTCCCAGTCCGTGTTGTGCAGGTCCACGCCGATATGGCGGGCGATCGCGTTGACGTGCGGCGGGCAGTTGGTCGAGGCGCCGAGCGCGCTGGCGGCCACGATGGCGTTTTCGAACGCCTTGCGCGTCAGGATGTCGGAGGGCTTCAGATCCTCCCAGACCATGTCGACGATGCGCTTTCCCGTCTCGTAGGCGATCTGCCCCCGCTCCCGATAGGGGCCGGGAATGGCCGCGCAGCCCGGCAGCGACATGCCGAGCGCTTCCGCCATGCTGTTCATCGACAGCGCGGTGCCCATGGTGTTGCAGTGGCCGACACTGGGCGCGCTGGAGGCCACCCACTCCAGAAACTTCGGCAGATCGATGCGGCCGGCCGCCAGCTCCTGGCGCGCATACCAGACGATGGTCCCCGAGCCCGCCAGGCCGCCGGCAAAGTGGCCGTCGAGCATCGGCCCGCCGGACAGCACGATCGCCGGTATGTTCACCGTGGCCGCGCCCATGATCATCGCCGGCGTGGTCTTGTCGCAGCCGGTCGTGAGCACGACCCCGTCGAAAAAGTAGCCGTAAAGGCATTCGACCAGGCCGAGATAGGCCAGATTGCGGTCGAGCGCCGCCGTCGGCCGCTTGCCGGTTTCCTGGATCGGATGGACCGGGAACTCGATCGGAATGCCGCCCGCGTCGCGGATACCGTCGCGCACGCGCTCGGCGAGCTGGATGTGATGCCGGTTGCACGGCGACAGATCGCTGCCGGTCTGGGCGATGCCGATGATCGGCCGCCCGCTGTGCAGCTCCGCCAGCGTCAGGCCGAAATTCATGTAGCGCTCGAGGTAGAGCGCCGCCATCGTCGGATCGCCCGGCGCGTCGAACCACTCGCGGCTGCGCAGGCGGCGCTTGCCGTTGCCCTTCTTGGCGGCCATCCCATTCCTCCGATTCGTTTCGCGCCAGCGTGCGAGAAGCGCCAGCGGAAGTCCAGCACGTCGCTTGAGCCCGCGCGGCAGGCGTGAGACATCATCGGTCGATGACCGCCTCTCCCGCCATCATCGCCCTGGGCGAGCCCTTGATCGAATTCAACCGGCCGCGCGGAGGCGACGGACGAACCTGGCTGCAGGGTTTCGGCGGCGACTCGCAGAACGTTGCCATTGCTGCGGCGCGGCAGGGCGCTTCGGCGGGCTATCTCACCAGCCTCGGGCTGGATTGGATGGGGGACGCCTTCCTCGACTTGTGGAAGACCGAAGGCGTCGATGCCTCGCATGTAATGCGCCATCCGACCGCGCCGACCGGCGTCAGCTTCGTGACGCACACCGAAGCCGGCCACAAGTTCGACTATCTGCGCAAGAACTCGGCCGCCTCCCTGATGCAGCCCGCGGACATGCCGAAAGACTACATCGCAGGCGCCAGGTTCCTTCATGTCTCGGCGATCGGGCAGGCGATCAGCACCAGTGCGCGCGAGGCGATTGCCGTTGCGATGGACTTCGCCAGGGCCGCGGGCGTCAAAGTGTCCTACGATACCAATCTGCGCCTTCGCCTGTGGGACCTCGACCTGGCGCGCGAGGTGGTCCATGCCACCTGCGCGCGCTGCGACGTGCTGCTGCCCAGCCTCGACGACTCGCAGCAACTGACGGGACTCGCCAAGCCGGAAGCCATCGCCGATTTCTACCTCGATCTCGGTGCGCCCGTGGTTGCCCTCAAGATGGCTGCCGACGGATGCCTGATCGCAACACCCGACCGCCGCATCCGCCTGCCCGCTCATCGGGTGACCGCGGTCGACGCCACGGGTGCCGGCGACACCTTCGACGGCGCCTTCCTCGCCCGCCTGCTCGAAGGCGACGATCTGGAGGCCGCCGGCCGCTACGCCAATGTCGCGGCCGCCCTGTCGACCACAGGGTATGGGGCCGTCACTCCGATCCCGCGCCGCAACGACGTCTTGGCTGCCCTCGCCGCCTGAGCCGCCCGTGGCGCACATTCCACAGCGATCGGCGTCCCTTGGTATGGTCGACCTGACGCTTTTAAAAAGGGAAATAAAAAGGAGAGCGGCAGGAATCGGGGCCATGCCGGGGATGATAAGGCTGCCCCCGCGTCCGCGCCGATTCCGGTCCTCAACCGCCGGACGGGCAGGCCCTACGGATCGTCCGTCGCCACGACCGTGGTTGCCACACTGGCGACGCGCCGCGCCATGGCCTTGGGGGACTCTGTCCCGGTTTCCGACCGCAGCCACCGGATCACCAGCCAGGTCATGCCGCCGGCGATGACGGTCGCGACATCTTCTTTTTCCGCTCCCTGCCGCATGGCCGCCCGTCCCGGCATGTCCGCAAGAAGGCGTGCCGCCACGAAGGCGATCAGCTCCTCGAAAAAGGCGGCCCCTGCCCCCTCGTCCAGGACCCGCCGATAGAACAGGCGGTGCGCGAGCAGATGCTCGAGAACCGGGCGCGCGCGACGTTCGACCCGCTGTCGCTGTTCCGCCGCAGAGGCACTGCCGCGGCTCTCCGCCGGTTCGGGGAACGGGAATGCCGTCGCGAGCCGCACCAGCGCGGCGCGCTGCGCTGCTGACGGAACGTCGGCGAAGTGCTGATAGAAGGTCGGCCGCGTCACACCCGCCGCCTCCACGATCCGCGTGATCGAGATCTTGCCGATGGGATGCCGATCGACCAGGTCGGTCACGGCCTCCACCAGGGCGTCGAGGCTGCGCACGAAGCGCGGATCGGAGGTCCTGTCTTTCGTCGTCACGCTACACGCGGCCTCTTTACAGGAGCGGAGTCGACCATTATCTTACATTCGTAAATTAGATCGCCAGACGCCCACGGTCAAGATTGTGCAACGTCCAGGGGTATCGCTTCATGTCCATCAGCGTTCCTGTACCGCAACCGCCGCTGAAGCCCGTCATCGGCAATCTCGCGGAGCTCGACGGCGAGGCCCCCGTCCAGAGCTTCATGCGGCTCGCCAGGACCTACGGTCCGTTCTTCAAGCTCAGGATCTTCGATCGCGAGGTCTACATCGCCAGCTCCCAGGAGCTCGTGAACGAGCTCTGCGACGAGAGCCGCTTCAACAAGCGCGTTCACAAGGCGCTGACCGAGATCCGCGCCTTCGCCGGTGACGGCCTTTTCACCGCCCATGGCGACGAGCCCAACTGGGCCAAGGCCCATCGCATCCTCATGCCGGCGTTCGGACCGATCGGCATCCGCGGCATGTTCGACAAGATGCTCGACATCGCCGAGCAGATGTTCTTGCGCTGGGAGCGTTTCGGACCTCACGCCGTGATCGACGTCGCCGACAACATGACCCGGCTCACCCTCGACACGATCGCGCTGTGCGCCTTCGACTACCGCTTCAACAGCTTCTACCAGGACGACATGCACCCCTTCGTGGGCGCGATGGTCGGCGCGCTGAAGGAGGCCGGGCAGCGCGGACGCCGCTTCAAGGTGGTCAATAACCTCATGCTTTCCAAGCAGAGGGAATTCCGGGCGAACGTGGAGCTGATGCAGTCGGTCGCGCAGCAGCTCATCGCCGAGCGACGACAGGACCCGCGCGGCGCCGAAAAGAACGATCTCCTGAACCTGATGCTGAATGGCGTCGATCCCGTGACCGGCGAGAAGCTGAGCGACGAGAATATCGGCTACCAGATGGTGACGTTCCTGATCGCCGGTCACGAAACGACCAGCGGGCTTCTCTCCTTCGCGACCTACCTGCTCCTGAAGAACCCCGACATCCTCCACAAGGCGCGCGCCATCGTCGATCAGGTGCTGGGCGACGAGACGCCGCGCATCGAGCATCTCGCTCAGTTGCGCTACATCGAGCAGATCCTGATGGAGAGCCTGCGCATCTGGCCGACGGCGGCGATTTTCGCGGTGAAGCCGCTGCAGGACACGGTCCTTGCCGGTACGTACCCGCTGACCACCAGCGACACGGTAATGATCCTCGAGCCCATGCTGCATCGCGATCCCAAGGTCTGGGGCGATGACGCCGAGGCGTTTCGCCCGGAGCGCTTCGCTCCGGAGAATGCCGAGAAGCTGCCGCCGAACGCGTGGAAGCCTTTCGGCAATGGCGCGCGCGCCTGCATCGGGCGGCCCTTCGCCATGCAGGAAGCGCAGCTCGTGCTGTCGATGATGCTGCAGCGCTTCGACTTCGTGCTGGACGATCCCTCCTACGCCCTCAAGGTCCACGAGACGCTGACGATCAAGCCGGAGAACCTGCGCATCCGTGCCCGCGCCCGGCGTTCTTCTGCCTCGTTGGTCCGCGGCAGCTCGACCCTGGTCCGGCCGCAGAAGCCGCTGACGCCGCCGTCGGCGTCCAGGCCTTCGGCCGGTACCGATGCGACAAGGTTGCTCGTCCTTTTCGGCAGCAACACCGGATCGGCTGAAGCGTTCGCCAACCGCATCGCCGGCGAGGCTGCGGCGTTCGGATTTGCCGCCACGGTCGCCGCCATGGACGACTTCGCGGGCAATCTCCCGACGGAGGGCGCCCTCGCTGTCGTCACGGCATCCTACGAGGGCCAGCCGCCGGACAATGCCCGCCAGTTCGTTTCCTATGTCGAAGGATTGCCGCCGGAGGCTCTCGAAGGGCTGCGTTTTGCGGTCTTTGGCTGCGGCAACCGCCAATGGGCGCGCACCTATCAGGCCATCCCCAAGCGCGTCGACGCTGCCCTGGCGAAGGCCGGCGCCGTCCGCGTGGTCGAACGCGGCGAAGCCGATTCGGGCGGCGACTTTTTTGGCGCGTTCGACGAATGGGCCGATATCTACTGGCCGCAGATGGGCAAGGCCTTCGACAAGGAGCCACTGGCCGCGCCGCCCGCGGCCGGGACGCAGGTCGAATTCCTCAAGACAGGGCGCGAGAGCGCGCTTCGGTTGGGTGATCTGCAGCAGGGCGTCGTCGTCGAGAATCGCGAACTTGTCGACATGACCACGCCCAACGCGCGCTCCAAGCGTCACATCGAACTCGCCCTCCCCGACGGCATGACCTACCGCGCCGGCGACTATCTCGCCGTGCTGGCGCGCAATCCCGACGGGCTGGTCCACCGCGTGCTGCGGCGCTTCGGCCTGGCCTCCGACACGATGCTGATCCTGAACCGGCCTGCCGGCGCCGCGGGGCTGCCGGTCGGCCATCCCGTAAGCTGCGAAGAACTGCTTGCGAATTATGTCGAGCTCGCCCAGCCGGCGACCCGCGCACAGGTCGCGCTGCTCGCCGCGTCGACGCGCTGTCCGCCGGAGAAGGCGGAACTGGAAGCCCTGGCCGGCGACAGTTACGACAAGCTGGTCCTGGAGCGCCGCTGCAGCGTCATCGATCTCCTCGACCGCTTCCATGCCTGCGAATTGGGTTTCGGCCCGTATCTCGACATGCTGCCGCCCATGCGCGCCCGGCAGTATTCCATTTCCTCTTCCCCATTGTGGAAGCCGGACCATGTCACGCTGACCATTGCGGTGGTCGACGCGCCGGCCCTGTCGGGCAACGGACGATACCAAGGCGTGGCGTCATCCTATCTCGCCCATCTGCAGCCGGGCGACCGGGTTCCGATTGCCGTCCGGCCGTCCAATGCGCGCTTCCACCCGCCTGCGGATCCGATGACGCCGATGGTCATGATCTGCGCCGGTTCGGGCATCGCCCCGTTCCGCGGCTTCCTGCAGGACCGGGCCGCACAGAAGGCCGGCGGCCGGCAGGTGGGCGACGCGCTGCTGTTCTTCGGCACCAACCATGCCGATGTCGACTACCTCTATCGCGACGAGCTCGCGCAATGGGAACGCGACGGCATCGTCACCGTGCTGCCGGCGTTCACCGATCAGCCCGAGGGCGATGTCATGTTCGTGCAGCATCGGGTCTGGGCCGAGCGGGCGCGCATCGCGGATCTCTTCAAGCGCGGCGCCACCGTCTTCGTCTGCGGCGATGGCCGCGCGATGGCGCCGGCCGTGCGCTCGACCCTGATCCAGATCTACCGCGAGGCAACCGGGGTCGCCGATTCCGAGGCCCAGCACTGGGCCGACGTCGTCGAACGCGAACACGGCCGCTACGTCGCCGACGTCTTTGCGTGAGGGCGGGCGACGCGGGCAACGATCCGGCCCATGTCCTCAGGTTCCTGTGGGAAGATGCCGCCTACTTCAGTGCGGCGGCGGCCGCGGCCAGCTTTTCGATTGCGGTCCAGTCTCCGCCCTCGACGGCCGCCTTGGGCGCTACCCAGGATCCGCCGACGCACGCGACGTTCGGCAGCGCGAGATAGGCGGGCGCCGTCTCGGCATTGACACCGCCGGTCGGACAGAAGCGCAGCCCAGCCAGGGGCGCGGCGACGGCTTTCAGCCAGCCGATGCCGCCCGCCTGCTCCGCCGGGAAGAACTTCAGCAGCCGGAATCCCTGTTCGGCGCGCGTCATGGCTTCGGACACGGTCTGCACGCCGGGCAGGAAAGGAAACTTCGCGGCCCGAACTGCTGCGGCGAGCGCCGGCGTGCAGCCCGGACTCACGCCGAATTGCGCCCCAGCGTCGCGCGCCGCCCGGAGCTGTCCTTCATCCAGGACCGTTCCCGCCCCCACCACGGCCCCCGGCACGTCTCGCGCCATGACCGCAAGTGCTTCGAGCGCCACTTCGGTCCGCAGCGTCACCTCCAGCACCGGCAGTCCGCCCCTGACGAGGGCGCGGGCCAGGGGCACGGCATCGGCCACCTTCTCGACGGTGAGCACGGGCACGACCGGCGCCAGCGCCACGATGGTCGCGATGTCCATCGTCAGACGCTCCAGCCGCCGTCGATGACGTTGACCGTCCCCGTCGTGAAGGCGGACTCGTCGCTGGCCAGGTAGACCGCCAGGGCCGCGATCTCCTCGGGACTGCCGAACCGGCCGGTCGGCTGGCGCTGCATGAAGAACTGCTTGGCGTCGGCGCCGCCCCCCAGGTTGGCGATGCGCTCGTCGAGCGACGGCGTCTGCACGGTCCCCGGGCAGATGGCGTTGCAACGAATGCCCTTGCCGACATAGTCGACCGCGACCGACTTGGTCAGGCCGATGACGGCCGCCTTGGTCGTTCCGTAGATGCACCGCAAGGCCGCGCCTTTCACCGACGAGGCCGCGGACGACATGTTCACGATCGACCCGCTGCCTTTCTCCAGCATTCCGGGAAGGAAGGCCTGGATCGTCCAGAACATGCTGCGGACATTGAGGTCGAAGGCGAACTGCCATTGTTCGTCCGTCGCGTCGAGCACGGTGCCGTGGTGGACGAAGCCGGCGCAATTGAACAGCACATCGATCGGCCCGACTTCCTTCGCGAGGGCATCGATGGCCTGCCTGTCGAGTACGTCGAGCCTGCGCGTCTGCAGGGTGGCCAGATCGGAAAGCGGCCGCAGCTTTTCAGCGTCGATATCGGTGGCCCAGACGGAGGCACCTTCCCGAGCGAAGGCGCGGGCCGACGCGGCGCCGATGCCCTGTCCTGCTGCCGTTACGACACATGTCTTGCCCTGCAGGCGCATCGCTTCCCCCGTCCCGTCTACTTGATGAGATCTTTCTCTTTGTAGAACCTTTCCGCACCCGGATGGAGCGGAATGCCTATGCCCGCAAGCGCATTCCGCAGCTGGATCTCCCGCGCCTTTGCCGGACCGGAATCGAGCAGCCGGCGGGCGGCCGGATCCCACAAGGCGGCGGTGATCTTGTAGATGAGCTCGTCGGGCTGCCGGCTCGACGTGACCCAGAGCGCCATGACGCCGATCGTCGAGACGGCGGGAACGCCCTGGTACACGCCTGCCGGCACTTCGTTGGGCACGAAATAGACCCTGCGCCCGATCAGCTTGGTGGCTTCGGGCCCCACGATCGGCACGAGTTCGATCCCGACGCTCCTGGCGAGGTCGGCAATGGCACTCTCCGGCCAGCCGCTCACCCTGAAGAAGGCATCGATGGAGCCGTCGCGGAACATGTCGGCGGCCCGCTGCGTCGAAACGTACACGGCTTGCACATCCCGCTCGGTCAAACCGTAGGCGGCGAGCACGATCCGCGCGTCGGCCAGCGTGCCCGAGCCCGGTTCGTCGAGCGATACCTTCTTCCCGCGCAGATCGCGAACGCCTTGAATGCCCGAACCCTTGCGCGCGACGAGATGGATGCTCTCCGGGTAGAGGCTGGCGATCGCCCGAAGCTGTTCGACCTTCGGCTGCTCCCTGTAGACGCCTGTTCCAGTATATGCCCAGTAGGCGATGTCCGACTGGACGAAGCCCGATTCGGCCGCACCGGACGCGATCGCCGCGACGTTGGCGACCGATCCGCTGGAAATCTTGGGCATCCCGACCACGCCGGGTACGCCACAGTGCCCATCCTTCCAGCAGGCCCCCGCTTCGCCAGACCCGGAAATGGCGCTGGCGATCAGGCCGCCGACCG
This sequence comes from Pseudomonadota bacterium, assembly GCA_018240685.1. GTDB lineage: Bacteria > Pseudomonadota > Alphaproteobacteria > Reyranellales > Reyranellaceae > Reyranella. Next base: position 18,163 of record JAFEFG010000083.1, read on the forward strand.
GGAAGTAGAGCCCGCTGGTGCCACCAGTCAGGATACGAAAACGGGTGAGGTTTGCCGCGCGCGCCGCACGGGCTGCCGTGACACCAGCGGCGCTCGCCAGGAGAATCCTGCGCGTGATCATCGGCGGCACTTGTGCCTCAGTTCACGCCAACGACGCGGCTCATCGTCGAACCGATCTCGGCGTGGATCACGAGATCGGCGTCCTCGTCCTGGTCCGTCGGATCGCGGTTGACGATCACCAGTCTTGCCCCGTTGCGCTTGGCCGCCTGGGGAAATGCGGCCGCCGGATAGACGACCAGCGAACTGCCGAGCACGATGAAGAGATCGCAGGCCATCGTCTCGCGCTGCGCCCGCGCCATCGCGATCTCCGGCATGGACTGGCCGAACGAGATGGTTGCCGTCTTCACCAGACCGTCGCATCTGCTGCAGACGGGAAGCTGGCCGTGCTCGAGAAAGGCGCGCTTGATCGGCTCCAATTCGTAGCGCTGGCCGCAATCGAGGCAGGTCGCATAGGTCCCGTTGCCGTGCAGCTCGATGACCCGCGAGTCCGGCACGCCGGAGCGCTGGTGCAGCCCGTCGATGTTCTGGGTGATGATGGCGCTCATGCGCCCCTGCTCCACCAGCTTGGCGAGCGCGCGATGGCCGGCGTTGGGCTCCGCCTTCAGCACGACCTCGTCGGTGGCGAATTTCCGCCGCCAGGATTCGCGTCGCATCTCCTCCGAGGCGATGAAGTCGTCGAAATAGATCGGCTGGTACTTGGTCCAGATGCCGCCCGGGGAACGGAAATCGGGGATGCCCGATTCCGTGGAAATGCCGGCCCCCGTGAAGGCGACGATGCGCGTCGCCTCGCCGATCATGTCGTGCAACCGCTCGATGTCGCTCATCGTTCCTCCTTTCTCCCGGTCAAGGCCGCATCCGACTATCATTGTGCCCGGAAACGACTCCTCTGGCGACGCGGATCGCCCGGCAGATCGTGACCATCTTGCCGATGGCATGGTCGACGAAAAGGGAAAGGCTGGCCTCGATGGCCGCGGCTCCTGCCGGTCGCGGCGCCGAGATGGCGCGTGCAAGAACCTTCGCCCGCTCATAGGCCGCCTGCCTGTTGGCGTTGATCGCCTCGCCCAGCGTTCCATTCCGGTCCGCCGGCGCGAGCGCAGCCTCGAGGCGATCGAGGAAGGCCGGCGCATGGGCCAAATGGCGGTACATGCTGGCCAGGATGACCTGTTCGGGATCGCCGAAGCGGTTGAGCCGCAGCACGGTAGCCCAGGTCTCCGGGGCGACGTCTTCGGCGGAAGCGAGCCTGGGCAGGCTGACATCGGGCGCCGGCAGCCGCTGACCTTCTTCGGGGGTGCCGTCGGCGGCCGTCTCGCCGCGCAGCCAGGCCACCAGCGCGCCAAGGGTGAACAGGTTGACCGTATTGGAGTGATCGTAGCTGGCGAGGACGGCATCGACGCTGTCCGGCTGCGGACCGGCCAGCGAGCCGAGGTCGGGGATTCGCATCTCTGCACGGAACCGCACGACCGCGCGGTCGGCCAGTCCGCGCAGGTAAAGGGGTTTCACGGCCGCCCACGCCCACGGCAATGCCCCGTCCATCGTGGCCAGATGGCGCCACACGAGATTGACCACCCGCACGCCCACGGTGGCGCGGATGTCCGCGAACAGATCCGCCGTGGCACCGGTCGCCGCCGCCTCGGTGACGGCGGGAAATGGATCTGCCACGCTCTTAGCGGCCCTTGAAAACGGGCTTCCGCTTTTCCATGAAGGCGCGGCGGCCCTCGATGTAGTCGTCCGAGGCGAAACATTCGCCGACGAGCTGGGCGATATGATGAAGGTCCGGCTTGCCGTCGAGACGCGTCAGCTCCTCGACCGTACGCTTGACCGTGTGCATGGTCAGCGGCGCGTTCTCCGCGATGCGGCGGCAGTAGTCGTCGACATAGGCATCGAGGTCGGCATCGGGAACGACCCGGTTGACGAGCCCCATCGCCAGCGCTTCCTGGGCGCTGAAGAGGCGGCCGGTATAGAAGATCTCCTTCGCGAAGGACGGTCCCACCACGTTCATCAGCGCCTGCACGCCCGCGGCCCGGTAGCCGAGCCCGAGCTTCGCCGCGGGCACGCCGAAGCGGGCGTTGTCCGAGGCGATGCGGATGTCGCAGGTGAGCGCGATGGCGACGCCGCCGCCGACGCAATAGCCATGGATGCGGGCGATCGTGGGCTTGGAGCACTTCACGAGGCGCGAGTTCGCGACCTCGCCGATCTTGTCGTAGTGCGCCACCTGATCGGCGGTGGCGCGCGCCTTCTCGAACTCGGAAATGTCGGCGCCCGAGACGAAGGCCTTGTCGCCGGCACCCGTCACCACCACGACCCGGATCTCCGGGTCGCGCTCGAACTCCTCGATGATCACGGGGATGGCCTCCCACATGTCCGACGAGGTCGCGTTGTGGCGCTCGGGCTTGTTGAAGATGAGACGGCCGATGGGGCCGTCCTTCTCGGCGATCATCCGCGGTGTGGGACTGATCATCGGATCCTCCTCAGATCACGCCGCGCTTCCGGAAATCGGCGATGGACGAGGTGTCGTAGCCGAATTCCTTCAGGACCTCCTCGGTATGCTCTCCCTGTTCGGGCGTGGCGGAACGCATCTCGAAGGGCGTGCGGCTCATGTTGATGGCCTGGCCGATCACCTCGATGTCGCCGAGCTTGGGCGAGGCTACGGGATGCGCCATCTTGAGGTGCTTGACCTGCGGATCGGCGAACATCTCGTCCATCTTGTAGATCGGACCGGCCGGAACGCCGGCGTCGTTCAGCAGCTTCACCAGTTCGGCGCTGCCGTACTTCGCGACGCGCTTGTCGATCTCCTCATTGAGGGCATCGCGGTTCTGGGCGCGCGCCTTGTCGGTCGCGAAGCGCTCTTCGGTGAAGAGCTCCGGCGCCTTGATGGCGTCGCAGAAGCGCTTGTAGATGTGCCCGCCCGAGGCGGCGATGTTGATGTAGCCGTCCTTGGTCTTGAAGACGCCGGTCGGGATCGAGGTCGGATGGTTGTTGCCGGCCTGGCCCGGCACGTCCTTGGCGATCGTCCAGCGTGCGGCCTGGAAGTCGCACATGGAGATCATCGCCTGCAGGAGCGAGGTCGAGATCCACTGCCCCTGCCCCGAGCTCTCGCGTTCCAGAAGCGCGATCAGGATGCCGATGGCGCAATGCAGGCCTGCGCCCACGTCGGCGACGGCGATGCCGGCCCGCACGGGACCCTGGCCCGGCATGCCGGTGATCCACATCAGGCCGCCCATGCCCTGGGCGATCTGGTCGAAGCCGGCACGCTTGGCATAGGGGCCGTCCTGGCCGAAGCCCGAGATCGAGCCCAGGATGATGCGCGGATTGACCTTCTTCAGGCTTTCATAGTCGATGCCGAGCCGGAACTTCACGTCGGCGCGGTAGTTTTCGACCACCACGTCGGCCTTCTCGACCAGCTTCATGAAGACGGCCTTGCCGTCCGGCTCCTTGAGGTTGAGCGTGATGGAGCGCTTGTTGCGATGGAGGTTCTGGAAATCGGGACCGTGGCGCGGACCGCCCATGTCCATCTCGCCGGCCGCCGGCGGCATCTCGATCTTGATGCAGTTGGCGCCCCAGTCGGCGAGATACCGCACTGCCGTCGGCCCGGCACGTACCCGCGTCAGATCGAGCACGGTAAAGCGGGCAAGCGGTCCTGCTGTCATTTTTCCAACCCGTGGTGAATTCTACTCGACACGTACCATGGCGGCGGGATCGATCTCCAGCCATACCCGACTGTCGGCCTCGAATACCGTATTCGGCCCCGTCGACACGCGCAAAGCCTGTGAGCCGCCAAGCGGGCGGGCCTGGTAGTCCCAGTACTCGCCGAGATACGACCGGCCCGAGACGACCGCTTCCACCGCGATGCCCGTCCCCTCGCGGCGGCCCTGGGCCAGGCGGATCGCCTGGGGACGCAGCGAATAGAGCA
>JAFEFG010000084.1 GCA_018240685.1 Pseudomonadota bacterium
GGCACGGAACGGATCGTCGATCGCGTCCATGAACAGGCGGCACATGACGTTCATGACCACGATCTTGTGGCCGCGCGCCGTCTCGAAAAGATTGGAGCCCCAGCCGGGCGTGCCGGGCGGAAAGTTCACCGGCCGCAGCAGGCGCTTGTCCTGGGCGATGTAGGGGATGATGTCGCGCTGATCCCAGACGTGGTTGCCGGTGGTGATGCAGTCGACGCCGCCGCTATGCAACTCGGCGCAGATCTTGGCGGTGATGCCGAACCCGGCCGCCGCGTTCTCGCCGTTGACCACGACGAAATCGAGGCCGAGTTCGCGGCGCAGACGCGGCACGTTCTTCGTCACCGCATCGCGTCCGGACCGGCCGACGATGTCTCCACAGAACAAAACCTTCATGAATCAGACAAAGGCGCAAGCGCGCCGATCGGTCAACAACCAATCGAGGCGCTGGTCCTGCGCGTCGTGCGGAACCTCGGGCACGAGCTGGGCATCGAAGCCCACACCGACCGCGGTCACGCTCCGCCGCCCGCGCAGATGCTCGAGCGTCAGGTCGTAGAAGCCGCCGCCATAGCCCAGCCGCCACCCTTGTCTGTCGCAGGCCAGCAGCGGCACCAGCAGCGCCTCCGGCTCGATCGCCTCGCGCCTGGCCTGAGGCTGCAGCGTGCCGAACACGCCGGCCTCGAGCGGATCGCCGGGCCGCCAGGCCCGGAACAGCAGCCGCTGGCCCTTGCCCTGCACCACCGGCAGGGCGAGCTGGCAGCCCTGGTTGAACAGCTCGATCATCACCGGCCGAATGTCGATCTCCTCCCTGATCGGCCAGAAGCCCGAGACGACGGCGGGCGCGGAAATGGGCCGCTCGCGCCGGAACACGGCCAGCAGCCCGTCCGTCGCCGCGCGACGTTCGTCCTCGGCCAGCGTGCTGCGCCAGGCCAGCATGGCGCTGCGCAGGATGCGCTTGTCCTCAACGAGACTCATGGCGGGGGAGCAAGGTGGGGCGGCTCCACGATAGGCCGTGGTCGAAAAAACCTCCAAGGCCTGCAAAAGCAGGTGGGCACCGTGTGGCCAAGGCCACGGCCAAGACCAGGGACAGTTCCCAGGAGATCTTTATTGGCCCCGGGGTTTTTAGGCGAACCTCGCACCGCGCAGAACTCCGCCCCGCGCCTAATGTAGGCCGCCGGGCGCCGTCCTGCTAGGCGGCGCCGCTCACCTTTTTCTGCATCTTGTCGACGCGCGAGGTGATCAGCTCCTCGAGCGCGGTCGCCAGCGTCTCGGCGCTGTCGCTTGCCGAAGCGCGGGCCGTCTCGGCCTGCTTGGCGATGCCACGCGCCTCGCGGCTCTCGTCGGCGAGCAGAAGTGCCGCGAACACCACCAGCTTGATCTCGGCGGCGCCGGGCATCTGCTTGCGCAGTTCCGTCACCTTCTGATCGACATAGGCCGCGAGTTCCTGGACCCGTGCTTCCTCGCCTTCGCCGCAGGCAAGCTCGTAGGTCCGGTTGGCGATATTGATCGACACTTGGGGCATGTCGCTGCTCCTGATCGTTTTTGCGCCGTATCCGGCGTCCTTGAGGGGAGAACGACTTTAACCCGCCGCCGCGGGCGAAGCGAAGCCCATCTGTTGAAAACTGCGTCGACCGTCAGTTCTGGTCGGCGGCGAGCAGCGAGCGGATATACTCCATCGCACGTTCGAGCCGGCCCTCAACCTCGGTCGCGACCTTCTTCAGCTCGTCATGCTGCTGCTCGAGCTTCGCCAGCCGGGCGGCGAGATCCTCGGCGCGCGTCTTCTCCTCGCGCAGCCGCTCCTCGACCATCGACTCCAGCCGGCTGAGCGCATCGTTCACCCGATCCTTGGCAGTGGCCGCCTTGGGCATCGCTCCCCCAGCAAATCGCAGCTGTTCGTCCGACGGCGTTTGCTCCATGGCGTGACATTTAAGTGGAGCGCCGGTAGGCGGTCAACATCTGGCCGCTGTGGAGCGTTGCTGCGCCCAATATCTTGGCATCGCATAAGCTTTTGCGCATTGACGTGTCAGGGGGGCGCCGTCATGTTGCGCGCCGTTCAAAAAAACCATATGGCGCATGCATAAAATGACCGCTCAACCCGCTGCCAATCGCGACATGGCGAACGCCATCAGGGCCCTGGCCATGGACGCCGTTCAGCAGGCGGACTCCGGCCATCCCGGCATGCCTATGGGCATGGCCGATGTCGCCACGGTCCTGTTCTCGAAGTTCCTGAAGTTCGATCCGACGGACCCGCACTGGCCCGACCGCGACCGCTTCATCCTGTCGGCCGGCCACGGCTCGATGCTGCTGTACGCGCTGCTTTATCTCACCGGCTATCCGGACATGACGCTGGACGAGCTGAAGCACTTCCGGCAGCTCGGCAGCCGCACCGCCGGCCATCCCGAATACGGTCATGCCAGCGGCATCGAGACCACGACCGGCCCGCTCGGCCAGGGACTGGGCAACTCGGTGGGCTTCGCCTTCGCCGAGCGGCTGCTGCGCCAGCGCTACGGCGCCGACATCGTCGACCACTACACCTATGTCATCGCCGGCGACGGCTGCCTGATGGAAGGCATCGGCCAGGAAGCCATCACGCTGGCCGGCCATCTCGGCCTCGGCCGCCTGATCGTGCTGTTCGACGACAACGGCATCTCCATCGACGGCCCGACCTCGCTCTCGACGTCCGAGGATCACAAGAAGCGCTTCGCCGCCGCCGGCTGGCACGTGCAGTCGGTCGATGGGCACGACGCCGACGCCGTGACCCGCGCCATCCGCAAGGCGCGCAACGTCACCGACAAGCCGTCGCTGATCGCCTGCAAGACGGTGATCGGCTTCGGCGCGCCGACCAAGGCTGGCACCGCCGCCACCCACGGCTCGCCGCTGGGCAAGGACGAGATCGCCGGAGCCCGCGAGAAGCTCGGCTGGACGGCGCCGCCGTTCGAGATCCCCGAACCCATCTTCACCGCCTGGCGCAAGATCGGCGCGCGCGGCAAGTCGGTCCGCCGCAAGTGGCTGAAGCGCCATGCCGGGATGGGCGCGGAAGAACGTGCCGAGTTCGACCGCCGCATGAAGGGCGACCTGCCGGCCGCCGTGAGCGAGGTCGTGACCGCCTTCAAGGACCGGATCGCGGCCGAGAAACCCGCCTGGGCGACGCGCAAGTCGAGCCAGGAAGTGCTCGAGGTGATCAACCCGGTGCTGCCCGACACGGTCGGCGGCTCCGCCGACCTCACGGGTTCGAACAACACCAAGACCGCGGGCCTGCACCCCGCGACCCGGGACGACGCGACCGGTCGCTATGTCTATTACGGCATCCGCGAGCATGCGATGGCCGCGGCCATGAACGGCATGGCGCTGCATGGCGGCATCATTCCCTATGGCGGCACGTTCCTTGTCTTCACCGACTACTGCCGGCCGTCGATCCGCCTCTCGGCGCTGATGGGGCTGCGCGTCATCTATGTGATGACCCACGATTCGATCGGCCTGGGCGAGGACGGCCCCACGCACCAGCCGGTGGAACACCTGCCCGCCCTGCGAGCGATCCCGAACCTGCAGGTGCTGCGTCCGGCCGACACGATCGAAACGGCGGAGTGCTGGCAGATCGCGCTCGAATCGAAGAAGACGCCGAGCATCCTCGTCCTGACGCGACAGAACCTGCCGACCGTCCGTGCGGCGGGGGACGACAATCTGTGCACCCGCGGCGCCTATCTGCTGGCGGGCGATGCGACGGCGCCGATCCGCCTGATCGCCTCGGGCTCGGAAGTCCAGCTTGCCCTCGCCGCGCGCGACCTTCTTGCCCAGGACGGCCTCTCGGCCGCTGTCGTGTCGATGCCGTCGTGGGAACTTTTCGCCCAGCAGAGCGATAGCTATCGCGAGGAAGTGATGGGCGGCGAAGGCACCGTCCGTGTCGCCTGCGAGGCGGCCAGCGGCTTCGGCTGGGAGCGCTGGCTCGGCGCCAAGGGCGCGTTCATCGGCATGAAAGGCTTCGGCGCCTCGGGCAAGGCCTCCGATCTCTTCAAGCATTTCGGCATCACAGCCGACGCGATCGCCGCAGCGGCACGTCGCCTGGCGCAATAGGAGGAAGACATGGCAGTTCGGGTTGCAATCAACGGGTTCGGGCGTATCGGCCGCAACATCCTGCGGGCCATCATCGAATCGGGCCGCAAGGACATCGAGGTCGTGGCGATCAACGATCTCGGCCCGGTCGAGACCAACGCGCACCTGCTGCGCTTCGACTCCGTGCACGGCCGCTTCCCGCACGACGTCAAGGTCGACGGCGACACGATCGATGTCGGCCGCGGCAAGATCAAGGTGACCGCCGAGCGCGATCCCTCGAAGCTGCCGCACAAGGCGCTGGGCGTGGAGATCGCGCTCGAATGCACGGGCATCTTCACCTCGAAGGAAAAGGCCTCGGCCCATCTGGCCGCCGGCGCCAAGCGCGTGCTGGTCTCCGCTCCCGCCGACCATGCCGACCTCACGGTCGTCTACGGCGTCAACCATGACAAGCTCACCAAGGACCACCTCGTGGTCTCGAACGCCTCGTGCACGACCAACTGCCTGGCGCCCGTCGCCAAGGTGCTGAACGACGCGGTCGGCATCGACAAGGGCTTCATGACGACGATCCACGCCTACACCGGCGATCAGCCCACGCTCGACACCATGCACAAGGATCTCTACCGCGCCCGCGCGGCGGCAATGTCGATGATCCCGACCTCGACCGGCGCCGCCAAGGCCGTCGGCCTCGTGCTGCCGGAGCTGAACGGCAAGCTCGACGGCGTGTCGATCCGCGTGCCGACGCCGAACGTGTCCGTGATCGATTTCAAGTTCGTCGCCAAGAAGAAGACGGACAAGGACGAGATCAACCAGGCGGTGAAGCTCGCGGCGGCCAACCAGCTCAAGGGCATCCTGGGCTGGACCGACCAGCCCAACGTCTCGATCGACTTCAACCATGACAGCCACTCTTCGACCTTCCATCTCGACCAGACCAAGGTCATGGACGGCACGCTGGTGCGCGTCATGAGCTGGTACGACAACGAGTGGGGCTTCTCCAACCGCATGGCCGATACGGCCGTCGCGATGGGCAAGCTGGGCTAAGACCTCCTTCCGGCCGGCCGACGCTTTCCCGTTAAATAAACGGGAATTTAACGGGGCCCTCGGCGACGTGGCCCCAATCGAGCCTCGAAGGCCGAGAGAAACTAGGGCAGCGCGCGATCCGTAACCGGCTCGCGCGCTTCTTGTTTCGGGACATCGGGACAGGGTCATGCCCACGGTGTACGCGCCTGCTGCCGAGTCCCCTATTATGGTCCCTTACCAAGGGAACCGGCGCGCCCCACGGCGCCTGCACAAGGAAACGGGAAGGTCATGCGCGGGGTCAACGATCGTGGTTTCCTGAATCTCTGGCAGATCGTCCATCGGGCCACCTGCCCGGCGCCGACATCGACGCGGTGGCAATGCGATGGCGTCGACTGGCACAAGGATCGCCACAGCTTCTCCGGCTCTGACTATGCCCTGACCCTGGAAGTGCATCGCCTCCAGCATCGCGGCGGAGCCGGCCCGGCCTGGAACCTGATGGTGACGCTGGAGCACTGGTGGGGCGCCAACGGCGTCGCACTCAAGACCGTAAGCTGGGCGCGCATGACGACAGGCGATGCGAAGGCCGCGATCGCCTGGCTGAAGCAGCGCGAGAGGAAGAGCGGCATCGCCTCCGCCGACAGTTGACGGCGGCCCCGTCCGCGACAGCGGGATGCTTCACCGCGCCGCCGAAATACCCCGGAAGGCTTCCTCCAGGCTGACCGCCTTTGCCGGCGGCCGCGCCGACTGCAGCGCCACCAGGCCCCGCAGATGGGAGAGCATCAGCTTGCTGGCCCGTTCGCCCTTGCCGTCGAGGATCGCGGCGACGATGTCGCCGTGCTCGTGCGGACCGGCACAGTTGTGCAGGCGCTCCGGCGCGGCAAGCGAGAAGTGCATGGTCGAGCGCGTCAGCAGTCCACGCAGCAGCTTGCTCAGCTCGTCGTTGCCGCACAGCTCGGCAAGCAGGATGTGGAACTCGCCCGAGAGGGCGAACAGGCGGCCGCGATCGCCACTGCGCGTGGCGGCCCGCTCCTCGGTGATGTGCGCCCTGAGCCGCTGCGCCACGATCGAGCTGGCCTCTCGGCTGAGGCGCCGCACGATTCCCTCTTCCAGCATGGAGCGCACGTCGTAGATGTTGCGCATCTCCTCGACCGACAGCGCCGGCACGAAGGTGCCGCGGTTCGGTACAGCCGTCAGCCAACCTTCGTGGACAAGCCGATGCAGCGCCTTGCGCACACGCTCACGGCTGACCTTCAGCACGCGCGCCAGGACCGGTTCCTGAAGCTTGGCCCCGGGCGACAGCCGGCCCATATGCATGGCGCGGCGGATCGCGCCATAGACCGCCTCGTCCGCCGCGACGTCGCCCTTGCGGCGGCGCGACGCGGCCTTACGCGGCGGACGCGCCATCCAGATCCTCCACGGCGGCAACCAGAAGCTTGAGCCCTTGCGCGAAGTCGCCGATCTCCATGGCTTCGTCCGGGTTGTGGCTACCGTGATCGTTGCGCACGAAGATCATCGCCGTCGGCACACCCATATTGCCGAACACCGCCGAATCGTGGCCGGCACCGCTCGACATCGGCATGGCGGGGATATCGACTTGTGCGGCCAATGTCTGAAGCCTCGCCCGCAGCGCCGGATCGATCGGGCCGGGCCGGGCATTCGTGAAGGCGCCGGGATCGATCGCCACGCCGCGCCGCGCGCCGATCTCGGCCGCGATGCCGCGCAGGCGCCGGTCGACCTCCAGCAGCACCGCATTGTCCTCGCTGCGGATATCCATCGTGAACCAGACCTCGCCAGGAATCTTGGTCATGGTATGCACGTCGACATCGGTATGGAAGCGACCGACCGTCGCGACCAGGTCCTTTCCCGCCAGCTCGTACTCGCTCCAGAGCTCCTCCAGCCGGTAGACGAACTCCACCCCAGCCAGCACCGCATCGCGACGCGACTCGCGTGGCTCGGCGCCGGCGTGGCCATACCGGCCGAGCACGTGGCAATCGCGATAGCGGAGGTTGCCCCGGATGCCGGTAACGATGCCGACCGGAAAACCTTTCTGCACCAGCACCGGCCCCTGCTCGATGTGCAGTTCGAGAAAGCAGCGGATCCTCTCCGGGACGAGTTGCGGCTCGCGCGCCCGGATGCGCTCCGGCGCGAAGCCCGCCTCCGCCATGTGCTCGGCGAGCGTCCGGCCGGTATCGGGCCGGCGGCAACGGTCGAGCGCCTCCGGCTCCAGCAGGCCGAAGGCGGCCCGGCTGCCGATATAGGGCGCGGGGAACCATGACAGCTCCTCGGCACGCACGCCCATCACGGTAATATCCTGCACCGGCTGGCGACCAGCGCGGCGCCACCGCGCCAGCAGGGCCATTCCCGCCACCACGCCTGCAGCGCCGTCGTAGTTCCCGCCCTCGGGTACGGAATCGAGGTGCGACCCGGTCATGATCGCCGGTCGCGTGCGATCCCGACCGGGCAATGTCAGGTACAGATTGCCCGCGGCGTCGATTCGCTCCTCGAGGGCGAATTCCCGGCCAAGCGCGCGCATCAGATCGTGCGCCATCTGCTCGCCCTCGCCGTAGGAGGCGCGGGTCACGCCCAGCCGGCCTTTCGAATGGGACCGCAGATGATCGAACCATTGTCCGGCAAGCGTGATTTCCGCCCGCAGGTCGTCCTGAAGCTCAGGCATGTGGAGAACAAGGAATAAGCATTTCTTGAGTCTGGTAAAATAATGTGCACATTGCGTCAAGTAATGTGCACATTATGTCCGACCCTATGACGGCCCCACCCCTCCCTCGCGATCTCCTCGGCTACGGCGACCAGCCACCGACGTGGAAGCTGCCCAATGGAGCCGCGCTTGCGGTCTCGCCGGTCATCAACTTCGAGGAAGGCGCCGAACTGGCCGTGGGCGACGGCGATCCCGCCAGCGAGCGGATGTCGGAAGTGCTCAGCGTGGTGCCGCCGGGCCGCTGGGACCAGGGCACGGAGCAGATCTTCGCCTACGGCATGCGGGCCGGCGTGTGGCGCATGCTCGACGCGTTGCGCCGCCACGACCGCAGGATCACGTTCTACATGTGCGGCCGCGCGGTCGAACGCGCGCCGCAGATCGCGCGCCGCATCGTCGAGGCCGGCCACGAGGCCGCCTGCCATGGCTGGCTCTGGCGCCCGCACGCTGACTACGAAAGCGCCGATGCCGAACGGCGCGATCTGCAACGCTGTCTGGAGGTCATCGAAAGTGCCACGAAACAGCGTCCGCAGGGCTTTTTCTGCCGCGGCAGCGAAAGCGTGTGGACGCGGCCCCTGCTGCGCGATCTCGGCTTCTCGTACACCAGCAACGGCTTCGACGACGACCTCCCCTACTGGGATACGACCGACCCGGCGCGCCCTCTGCTGGTCGTGCCCTATGCGCTCGACAGCAACGACATGAAGTTCTTCCATCCCAACGGCTTCGTGCAGTCGGACGAGATGGTGTCCTATGTGCGTGATGCCATCGAGGTGCTGCTGACCGAGGGAAAGGCCGGCCATCCCAAGCTTCTGAACGTCGGCTTCCATCTGCGCATCGCCGGCCGGCCGGGCCGCTTCGCCGCCTTCGAGCGCATCCTCGATCTGCTCGACAGTTACGGCGACAGGATCTGGGTCGCCCGTCGCATCGACATCGTCCGCTCATGGCAAGAGCAGTTCCCGGCGCGGTCGCAGCAGCGATGAGTTCGTCAGCCGATGCTTGGCATGACGCTTGCGTTGTCGCCGACAGGAGGCAAGCGGCGTGCAATCAAGCCTGAACAACGACGCTGCAGCAGCGGCCGGACGGCCGCCGGGACGGACGCTCGATGTCGAGGACCTGATGGTCCGCTACGGCACCTCCCTTGCCGTTGATGGCGTAACGCTGTCGATCGAGTCCGGCGAGGTCGTGGCCCTGCTGGGTCCCTCAGGCTGCGGGAAGACAACGCTTCTTCGGGTCATCGCCGGCTTCGTCCGTCAGGCCTCCGGCCGCGTGCGCGTCGATGGCGCGACGATCGATCATCTGCCGGCCAACCGCCGCAACATCGGCATCGTGTTCCAGAACTATGCGCTGTTCCCCCACATGACGGTGGCAGAGAACGTCGCCTACGGCCTGCGGGCGCGCGGCCTGCGCGGACCGGAGGTGAAGGCGCGCGTGTCGCGATTCCTCGACACGGTCCAGCTCGGTGCCTTCCACGATCGCCTGCCGCGCCAGCTCTCCGGCGGCCAGCAGCAGCGGGTGGCGATCGCACGCGCGCTCGCCGTGGAACCGTCGATCCTGCTGCTCGACGAGCCCTTCGCCGCCCTCGACCGCAACCTGCGACTCGACATGCAGATCGAGGTGAAGCGCCTGCAGCGGACGCTGGGCCTCACCACCATCCTCGTCACGCACGACCAGGACGAGGCGATGAGCGTCGCTGATCGCATCGCCGTCATGAACAAGGGCAAGGTCGAGCAGTTCGATACGCCGGTCGCGATCTACGACCAGCCACGGACGCTGTTCGTCAACAGCTTCATCGGCACCACCAATCTTCTACCTGGCAAGGTCGCCGCGCGCGAAACACGCGACGTCGTCGTTACCCTCGACGCCGGCGCCACGTTGCGCCTGCCGGTCCAGGATGGACTCGCCGTCGGGCAACCGGTGCTTCTCTCGGTGCGACCGGAACAGCTTGCCCTCGCCGCCGATGCCCGCCCCGATACCTGGCGTGTCGAGCCAGGCCTGAGCCTCCCGCTCGGCGGCCAGCTGGTGCACGAGGCACGGACGACCGACGGCACCGCCTTGAAGATCGTCGAACCACGCCTTGCTGCGCCGGTCGGCCTGGGCCGCCTCCATTGCGGACTCGCCCCCGATGCCCGCCCGACCTTGTTCCCGCGTGCCACCTGACAACCACGGAGAGATGACGATGTTCACCCGCAGACGCATGCTTGCCGGCGCTACGGCCCTGGGCGGCGCCGCCCTCCTTCCCGGCATCGCCCACGCCAAGGGCAGCGTTACCGCCGCGATCTATCCCGGCACGTGGGAAGACGCCTACCGCGCCATCGTGATGCCGGCGCTGAAGAAGACCTATGACGTCGATCTCGAACTGCAGCCGCTGTTCGCCGTCGACGAGGTCGCCAAGGCCAAGGCCGCGCGCGGCGCGCCGCCGTTCGACTGCTTCGTCCTCGACCCGGGCCCACGCATCACCGCGATCGAGGCAGGCCTGTTCGAGAAGTTCGACGGCAAGAAGCTCAGCAATGCCTCGAAGGTTCCGTCCGCCTTCATCGACGAGTGGGGCATCTGTGTCGGCGCGCAGGTCGTGGGCATCGCCTACAATCCGAAGAAGCTGCCGCGCCCCAAGGGCTGGAAGGACCTCCTGACCGACCCCTGGGTGTCGCGGCTTGGCATCACCGGCTTCCAGACCACCTTCGGCACCGTGTCGCTGATCGAGATCGCCAAGCAGTTCGGCGGCTCGGAGACCAACATCGATCCGGCGCTGGTCGAGCTGAAGAAGGTGCTGTCGAAGATCGCCGCCGTCGGCCAGCCGGCCGCGATGCCGGGCCTGTTCCAGCAGGGCCAGTGCGACGTGATGTACACCAACACCCAGACTGTCGCGACGCTGAAGGGCAAGGGCGTCGACATCGATTTCGTCAAGCCTGACACCGGCGCGGTCGCCTTCTACACCACGCTGCACATCGCCAAGGGCTCGGACGCGATCGAGAACGCCTACAAGTACTTCGACACGGTGGTCAGCACACCGGTGCAGGAGGCCCTGACGAAGGCCCCATACAACTTCCTGCCCGCCAACAAGGACGTACCGATCCCGCCCGACCTGCCGATGAAGAGCCTCGACGAGATGTCGACCTACGTCCTGCACGACTGGGCCAAGATCAATCCGCTGCGCGCGGGCTGGATCGAGAAGTTCAACAAGGAGATGGCGAAGTGACCTCGCCCGGAGCATGCGTCGACACCGGCGCGGCCGGGACATGACGGAGACAGCCGGCAGGGCGCGGAGACTGCTCCGCGCCCGAGACCGACGTTAAATTCATGACCACCCTCACCGCCAAGCTTCGTGACTGGCAGCTCGCGCTGCCGCTGGCGCTCGCCTTCGCGGCATTGTTCCTGGCGCCACTGCTGCTGCTGCTCGGCGTGACCTTCTTCAACGACGACAGAATGACCCAGCCCGGCCTTGCGCAGTGGGCAAAGTTCTTCGGCGATCCCTTCAACTACAAGGTGATTGCCGACACCCTGCTGCTGGGCGTCAAGACGGTGGCGGCGACCTTGATCGTGGGTTATCCGCTGGCGCTCGTCTTCGTCGATCTGTCGCCGCGCTGGCAGCGCGTGCTGCTGTTCGTGATCGTCATGCCGCTACTGCTGTCGGTGGTCGTGCGCACCTTCGCCTGGATCGTGGTGCTGGGGCACGAGGGATTGGTGAACACGCTGCTGCTGCGCCTTGGCGTGATCACGGAGCCGCTGAAGCTGCTCCAGACCGAACTCGGCCTCGTGATCTCGCTGACCCAGATCGAGATGCCGCTGATGCTGCTGCCGCTGATCAGCGTCATGTCGCGGCTGGAGCCCAACCTGCGCGATGCCGCGGCGGCGCTGGGCGCCTCGCGCTGGCGCACGCTATTCACCGTCATCCTGCCGCTCAGCATGCCCGGTCTGGTCGCCGGCTGCCTGCTGGTCTTCGCCAGTTCCACCACCGCCTTCATCTCGCAGACCGTGATCGGCGGCGTGCGGCTGATCTACCTGCCGCTGGTGATCTGGCAGCAGTCGCTGGTGGTGTTCAACTGGCCCTTGGCGGCCGTCGCCTCGATGGCGCTGCTGGTCTCCATCCTCACCGTCATCGCCGCCCTGTCATGGCTCGGGCGCCGAGCCAGCGGAGCCGTCCATGGGTAGACGCCGCAGCTTCTCCGACATCGGCTACAGCTTCGTGATCGGCGGGCTGGCCCTGCTGGCGCTCGTCATCATCGTGACGCCGGTGGTGGTCGTGCTGGCGATGTCCTTCGGCGAGGGCCAGTCGCTCAAGTTCCCGCCGACCGGCTTCACCTTCCGATGGTATGCTGAGCTGTTCGACGCCAGCCAGTCGCGCCAGATCCATCGCGCAGTCGGCAACTCGCTCGAGGTCGCCGCCCTTTCGACCCTGTTCGGCGTGCTGCTGGGAGCGCTGGGAGCGCTCGGGCTTTCCCGCAGCCGCAGCAAGGCGGCGCGCCTCGGCGAGAGCCTGTTCATGTCGCCGCTCGTGTTGCCGGGTATCGCCTTCGGTCTGGCGGCGCTGATGTACTTCACGTTCATCGGGCTGCGTCCCTCGCTCGGGCTGATCGTCGCCGGCCACATGATCGTCACCGTGCCCTTCATCCTGCGCACCACCGGCGCCAGCCTGTCGCAGCTCGATCCGGCGCTGAACGATTCCTCGCAGAGCCTGGGCGCCGCGTGGCTCTACACGCTGCGCCGCGTGACGCTGCCCCTGATCGCGCCCGGCATCGCCGCCGGCGCCTTCCTCGCCTTCATGTCCTCGATCGACAACGTGCCGGTGTCACTGTTCCTGTCGACCGCCCGCACCGACATGCTGCCGATCCGCATGTGGGGCATGATGGAATCCTCGCTCGACGTGCGGATCGCCGCCATCTCGGGCGTCTTGATCGCGGCCGCGTTCGTGCTGATGCTGTTGATGGAATGGACGGTGGGCCTCACCCGCCGCATGCGTGACTAGGAGCAAGCGTTGGAGATCACTGCGCACCCCTTGACCCGGGAGGCATTTGCCGCCTTCGGCGACGTCATCGACGTGCCGACCGAGCCCGGCCGCACCTATTACGAGGACGCGCTCGGCAATCTGCGCCCCGACGCCAGGCCCAGCCTTTCGGTCAGCTTCCGCGCCGAGACGCCCGACCGACCGCTGCGCGCGGACCTCCTCGAGCGGCACGAATTCTCGTCCCAGACCTTCATGCCGCTCGACGTCGGGCGCTGGCTGGTGGTCGTCGCGCCGCACGCCGCGTCCGGCGGGCCCGATCTCTCGCGGGTACAGGCGTTCGTCGCCACCGGCCGCCAGGGCGTCACCTACAGACCCGACACCTGGCACCACGGCCTAACCGTGCTCGACCGGCCGGGCCGTTTCGCCATCTTCATGTGGCTCGACGGCAGCACGGGCGACGAGGAGTTCGTCCCGGTCGCACCGTTCACCATCCGCATCCCCTGACGCCACTGGTACGAGCCGATGCTTCCGGCTATTCCGGACACAGCCGTTCGCCTAGGCTCGGCCTCGCAGACGATGAAGCCCGTCATTCCCATCCTCGACTGGCGCACGACGCGGGCGGCGCTGGAGAAGGCGCGTGCCGAAGGGACCTCGCCCACGCTCGTCACCCCCGAGAACGCCGCCGCCGTCTACGGCGCGGGCTATCTCGCCGCCCTGCAGGAGCGGGCGCGGCGTGAGTTTCCCGACGTCGCCTTCACGCTTGTCGTCGATTGCGGCGACGCGCCGGGCTGGGCGCTCGCCTGCCTGCGCGCCGGCGTGAAGGTGATCTCGATGGACCCGTTGAACGACAAGATCGCCGACATCGCCCGTCAGATGGGCGCCGAGCTGATAAGGAGACCGTCATGAGCTGGCAACCCACGCGCGACTTCCGGGGCTACGGCGCCAATCCGCCCGATCCCAAGTGGCCCGACGGCGCGCGCGTCGCCGTCAACTTCGTCATGAACTACGAGGAAGGCTCGGAACCCTCGGTCCAGGACGGCGAGGGCTATACCGAGACCGGCCTCACCGAATCGACCAGTTCCTCGCAGGGGCTGAAGGGCCGCGACCTCGCTGGCGAAGGCATGTTCGAGTACGGCAGCCGCGTCGGCTTCTGGCGCCTGATGCGCGCCTTCCGGGAACGCGGCCTGCCGCTGACGGTGTTCGGCTGCGCGCTGGCCCTGGAGCGCAACGACGAAGCCGCGGCGGCCATCCGCGACGCCGGGTTCGACGTCTGCTGCCACGGCTGGCGCTGGGTGAAGCACTTCACGCTCAGCGAGGCGGAGGAGCGCGACCACATCGCCAGGGCGGTGACGTCGCTGAAGCAGACCGTCGGCGAAGCCCCGGCCGGCTGGTACTGCCGCTACGGACCCAGCGTGAACACCCGCCGCCTGCTGATCGAGCATGGCGGCTTCACCTACGATTCGGACTATTACGGCGACGAGCTGCCGTTCTGGCAGACGGTCGACGGCAGGCCGCACCTGATCGTCCCCTACTCGCTCGCCAACAACGACGGCAAGTACGCCACCACCATGTCGACTGCCGACCAGTGGTTCACCTTCATGAAGGACGCCTTCGACGTCCTTTACCGGGAGGGCGCGACCCAGCCCAAGATGATGTCGGTGGGCATGCACATGCGCCTCATCGGCCATCCCGCCCGCGCCGCCGGCCTGTGGCGCCTGCTCGACTACCTGCAGGCGCAGAAGGGCGTCTGGATCACCAGGCGGATCGATATCGCCAATCACTGGAAAACCACGCACCCCTGCCTGGGCAAGGGCTTGAACGAGTAGGCCGGCCTCTCGCTACGTCCTCGCTGTCGCCAGCTCACGCGCCCGCACCCGGCCGGCCACCATCCGCACCTTGCCGGGGGCGGCGCACCAGATGGCGACGGTCGACACGATGCAAAGACCGATCGCGAACGCGAAGGCGCCGTTGTAGCTGCCGGTCTGGTCGTGCACGACGCCGGCAACCAGCGGCCCCGCGGCGCCGCCGGCAATCATCGCCACCGCCACCAGCCCGAAGATGGCGCCAAAATGCGGTCCCTCGAAAATCTCGACGACGATCGGTCCCATCACCGACGTCATGGCATAGCCCAGCACGCCCTGCGAGATGACCATTGTATGGAGGAGCGGCTGCGACGGGCCGGCCGCGAGTGCCAGCAACGCCGCGTAGCAGAGGGCGAAGCCGACGCTGGTGACGGTCCAGACGATCTCGCGCCCGACGCGGTCCGAAAGCGCGCCCAGGAAGATCTGTCCCGGCACGCCCACCATCGCCACCAGTCCCAGCGCCCACGCCGCCTCCATCGGGCTGAAGCCGACCTCGATCAGATACTTGGTCTGATGGACCTGCACCGCGTACCAGGTGAAGCCGCCACAGAAATAGCCGACGACGATCCACCAGAAGCGTGCCGTCCGCACCGCCCGCGCCACGGTCCAGTCGACGGCCACCCAGGCGGGATCGACGACGTTGGCGGCGGTGCGCGCCGCGGTCCCGGCCGCGGCGATCCGGTCGCCGTCGGGCCTGTCGCCGTCGGGCTGGAGGCCGACATCCTGCGGCCGCTTCGCGACGACGAAGTTGATCGGCAACAGGATCAGGAGCGTGAGGCAGCCGAGCATCCAGCAGGACGTCCGCCAGCCCTGGTGCAGGATGATCGCCTGCAGCCACGGCAGGATCAGGATCGCGCCGACGCCCGCGCCCGAGAACGCGATGCTGATCGCCAGGGCGCGTCGCCGCACGAACCAGTTCGGCAGGTACTGCGACTGCGCCGTGAAGGTCATGCAGTTGGCGCCGCCGCCGACCAGCACGCCGAGCGTGGCGTACAGCTGCCAGGGCGCCTCGATCAGCGTCGCGCCCAGCAGCCCGGCCGAGGTGATCAGCACACCCATCTCGATCACGAAGCGCGGTCCGCGGCGATCCATCAGGCGGCCGACCACCGGGCTGGCCGCGGCCGACACCAGGAAGCCGAAGGAGAAGGCGCCGGCTGCGAGGCCGCGGTCCCAGCCGAACTCGTCGACGATCGGTGGAAACATCAGAGAGAACGCCGTGCGCGCCGTCACGCCCAGCGCGACGGTCACGAAGGCCACGGCGACGATCACCCAGCCGTAGAAGAACGGCAGGCGCATCGCCGGATGCGAAGAAGCAGGACCATTTTGCATCGAGACCGTTCCCGCTCCATTCCGTCGGGGGAAAACACACTTTTGTCATGCCCGCCGTTCCGCCGGGCGGGTCGTCAATGTCTCCGCCCCCTACATCCGCCCCGGGAATGCAGGACGCAACGACGCCGGAGGTAGTTGACCGGCCCGGGGCTTGAACGGACTGGCCGGCGCCGCTATCACCGGCGCCGATTTGTCCCCCAATGGACCGAATGGGAGCCCGGACGTGAAGATCACCCGCACCGTCAAGAAAATCCTCGACAACTACGAGAGCGACTGCCCCGGCACCAAGGCGAACCTCGCCCGCATGCTGATGCACGGCAAGCTGGGCGGCACGGGCAAGATGGTGATCCTTCCGGTGGACCAGGGCTTCGAGCACGGCCCGGCCCGCTCCTTCGCCCCCAACCCGGACGCCTACGATCCGCATTATCACTACCAGCTGGCCATCGATGCCGGCCTGAACGCCTATGCCGCGCCGCTCGGCATGCTGGAGGCCGGCGCCGACACCTTCGCCGGCGCGATCCCGACCATCCTCAAGGTCAACTCGGCCAACAGCCTGTCGACCAACAAGGACCAGGCCGTGACCGGCACGGTGCATGACGCGCTGCGGCTGGGCTGCTCGGCGATCGGCTTCACGATCTATCCGGGCTCGGAAGACCAGTACGCGATGATGGAGGAGATCCGCGAACTCGCCGAGGAGGCCAAGTCAGTCGGCCTCGCCGTGGTCATGTGGTCCTATCCGCGCGGCGGCAAGCTCGACAAGGCCGGCGAGACGGCGCTCGACATCTGCGCCTACGCCGCCCACATGGCCGCCCTGCTCGGCGCCCACATCATCAAGGTGAAGCCGCCGACCAACGTTCTGTGGCAGCCCGAGGCCAAGGCCGCCTACGAGAAGGCCGGCGTCGATACCTCGACCCTCGCCGCGCGCATCAAGCATGTGATGCAGGCGACCTTCAACGGCCGCCGCATCGTCGTCTTCTCGGGCGGCGAGGCGAAGGACCTCGAAGGGCTGTTCACCGAGATCCGCGGCCTGCGCGACGGCGGCGCCAACGGCTCGATCATCGGCCGCAACACCTTCCAGCGCCCGCGCGAACAGGCGCTCGACATGCTCGAGAAGATCATCGGCATCTACCAGAACAAGATGTAAGACGATCGCGTCTTGCAGGAGTCCGGTTGGGCTTGGGTACCGCGCTGGGCGGGACCCAGGCCCAATCTTTTTTTGGCGCCCAATCTTTTTTGGTAACGAGCCATCCGGCCGACACCTGACCGGCCAGCGCGCCTGTCAGGGCCGAACCGCCTTCGCTTTGACGGCCGCGGCGGGGCGCACCAGCGAGATCGCCGCCGCCATCGCCGAAAAGCAGACCAGCAGCAGGATGACGTCGCGGCTGGCGGAGACGAGTTGCGCCGCCGGGAGGCCGAGCGTGCTGCCGCTGCTCCGACCCAGGGAGATGGCGAGCAGCGCGGAGCCGGCGGCGATTCCGGTGCTGATGCCCAGCAGCCGGACGACGTTCAGCACGCTGCCCGCCTGGCCGGTCTCGGTGGACGGTGCGGCCGACATGATGGCGCTGCTGTTCGGCGAGATGAAAAGGCCCTGCCCGGCGCCGATGACGGCGAGCGACAGCGTGACCAGGGGCAACCTGTCCGCGGAACCGTCGAGCCAGAAGTAAAGCATCCCGAGTCCGGCGATGCAGATGAGCATGCCGCAACAGGTCGGCAGGCGCGGCCCCACCCGGTCGTAGAGCATGCCGCCCACCGGCGCGACCAGCCCCAGTATCACGGGGAGGCTCGACAGGCGCAGGCCGGCCGCCAGCGCCGTGTCGTCGTAGATGCGCACAAGCGCGAACGGGACGAGGAAGAAGACCCCGAACAGGGCAGCGTAGGATACGAAGTTGGCGGCATTGCCGAGCAGGAAGGCGGGCTTGCCGAGCAGGCCGAGATCGAGCAGCGGCGCCTTGGTGCGACGCTCGGCGCGCCCGAACAGCACGACGCAGCCGATGCCGATCAGGAGACAGAGCAGCACGCCGGGCGACGTCGGCCCCCAGGCGTGGGCCTCGTTCAGCACCGCGACCAGCGCCGTCAGCGCCGGCGCGATCAGGATCGCGCCATGCCAGTCGAACCGTTCCCGCGCGGGCAGGCTGCCGCTTCGAGGCAGTACGAACCAGCCGAGGAGCGCGCCCGCCAGCCCCAGGGGCACGTTGATCCAGAATACCCACTGCCAGCCCAGCGTATCGAGGATGAGGCCGCCGATCGCCGGTCCGGCGCCGAGGCCGATCGCCTGCGCCGCCGACTGCAGGCCGAGCCCGCGGCCGCGCTCCTCGGGCCCCATGATCGTGACGATCACCGCAACGCTGTTGGACGTGATGAGCGCGCCACCGACGGCCTGCATTACCCGGAACAGGATCAGGCAGGGAAGATTGGGGGCGTAGCCGCACAGGCCGGACCCGACGATGAACACGACGAAGCCGGCGGTGTAGAGGAGCTTGCGGCCGAACATGTCGGCAAGGCGTCCGAAGATCGGGGCAAACGACGCCATGGCCAGGAGGTAGGCCACGGCAACCCAGCTCACGCTGCTGAGGCGGGCGCCGAACTCCTCCTCGAGCCGCGGCAGCAGGACCTGGGTCATGCTGGCATCGATCTGGCCCATGCAGGCGCCGATGCAGACGGTGCCGACGACGAACCAGCGGTACGACGACAGGCGCTCGACCGCTTTCAGCGGCGGAGGTTCGCGGCCTTCCAGGGCAGCCGCTCGGATCGCGCCGATAGAAAGAGGACCAGGAGAGATATCGGTCACTGGCTGCTATCGGCTCCTGGCCATGTCGCGTCGGAGACGCCTCGCGGCAGATTTATCATGCCGTCACGAATTGACGCCACCCGAACTTGCCGCGATGCTCCGGCCGGCGAGGGGTACCGATCATGAGCGCGACGGAACGAACGCAGGCATTTGCGGAAGTGCGCGCGCTCACTTTCGACGTCCAGGGAACCTGTGCCGACTTCTGCCGCCCGCTCCAGCGGATGGGCGAGGCCGTGAACCGGACAAAGGGACTGGCACTCGACTGGGGCGCGCTATCCGCGGAATGGCGTGACCTCTACCGCGGCCACCTCGACGAGATCATCGCCGGGAAGCGGCCCTGGCTCCGGGTGGATCGCATCTATCGCGAGACACTCGATGCGTTGCTGGAACGGCATCGCCTGTCCGCCATCTTCACCACCGCCGAGCGGGACGAGATCAACGCGATCTGGAGCCGGCTCGACCCGTGGCCCGACAGCATCGAGGGCCTTGGGCGGCTGCGCCGGAAATTCGTGACATCGACGCTGTCCAACGCCGGGATGCGGGCGATGGTGGCGGTGGTGAAGCACGCCGCCCTGCCCTTCGATGCCATCCTGACGGCGGAACTCGCGCAGAGCTACAAGCCCGCGCCCGCGGTTTATCAGCTGGCCGTCGATTACCTCGGCTACCGGCCCGAGCAGATCATGATGGTCGCCTGCCACAAGTACGACCTGAAGGCCGCCCGCGCCTTCGGCATGCGCACCGCGTTCGTGGCGCGGCCGCTGGAGTTCGGGCCGGGCGCCAGGCCCGACGTCGCGCCCGAACCCTGGTTCGATATCTACGCGAAGGATTTCGGCGCGCTCGCCGACGCGCTTGGCGCCTAGAACAGGCACTCGATGGAGGCGACAACGACCACTGACAGCCGAAGGCATGGTTCACCAATGGGCTCACATCGGAACAGCAACGCGCGGGAAGGCAGGACATGATCGAGGCGACGATACGGATCGCGCTCCAGAACTTTCCGCTGACCTCGCTCGTGCTGGGCTTCGCCGTCGCGGCGGTGGCGATCCTGCGGGCGCCGCATCCGACTAGCGGCGCACGCGTCGCGGAGAAGCTCCTCGCCTGGCATGTGTTCTTCGTGATCGGCGTGGGCAATCTCTACAACTTCGTCGTGCACGCCTTCTTCGGTGAGATGGTCGCCCGCTTCATCGGCTGGGCCGACAGCCCGTTCCAGTTCGAGGTTGCCGTGGCAAGCCTGGGCTTTTCCGCCGTCGGCTTCCTGGCTGCGTTCAGGAGCTTCGACATGCGCCTGGCCGCGATCCTCGGACCGAGCCTGTTCCTGCTCGGCGCCGCCGGCGGCCACGCCTACCAGATGATCGCCGCCCACAACTTCGCGCCGGGCAATGCCGGCACCGTCTTCTATACGGACATCTTCCTGCCGCTGATCGGCGCCTTCCTGCTCTGGCTGTGGCATCGCACGGCAGGGCGGGGCGCGACGCCGGCCTGACCGATGGCCGAGGCCCGGCCTCGAACGGAACGGACTTGCCTTGGCCGTCCCGACTATTCTAACGGACGCCGTTGGGGCGAAGCTGGCGAACAAGGATGGACCAATGACTCGATCGCATCGGGACCTCCCGGACGTCGGCGAAGGCCCGCATACCGCCGGTCCCTCACGGGCCAAGGCATAGACGAGGCGTCCGCCGTATCATGAAGGGAATGCTGATCCTCGCGGCAGCCGCCGATCTCGGCCTGGCAGCGCTGTTGGTCGGCGTCTCGGGATTCATCTTCGGCGGCGGGCCCGAAGGCATGAACGGCGAGACCGGCGCCGCGATCGCCTGGACGGCGGCGTTTGTCGCCACCCTTCTGGCTCCCCTGCTCGGCTTCTTCCTGCTGCGCCGCCGGCATCCCGGCCTAGGCGTCCTCGTGGCCTCGCTGCCGCCCATCGGAGCCGTGTTCCTCGCCTTCCTCCCCCTCCACCCTTACTGAAGCAAGACCGTGCCAGCCGCAGAATCCTGCCGTCTCTACCTCGTCTCGCCGGAGCGCCTCGAGCATCCGGAGATCTTTGCCCACGACCTGCGCGCCGCGTTCGATGGCGGCGACGTGGCAGCGTTCCTCCTCCGGTTGCCGGACGCCGACGACGGCGCGATCACGCGGGCAGCCGACACGCTGCGGCCGCTCTGCCAGCAGCGCGACGTGGCCTTCTTCCTGGCCGACCGTCCCGACCTCGCAGCGAAGCTCGATTGCGATGGCGTGCAGGTGACAGCCGAAGGCTACGCCGAGGCGCGGCGCATCGTCGGCCCCCAGCGCCAGGTTGGAATCGTCAGCCCGTCGTCGCGCCACGCCGCCATGGAAGCGGCCGACGCGGGGGCGGATTACGTCGCCTTCGATGTCGCCGACCTCGACCTGATCGAATGGTGGGCCGGCCTGTTCGAGGTCCCCAGCGTGGCGGCCGGTGACGTCACCATCGAGACCGCCAAGGCCGCGATCGCCGCCGGCGCCGACTTCCTCGCCGTCGGCCGCGCCGTGTGGGAACACAAGGACGGCCCCGAGGCCGCCGTTCGCGCCTTCAACGCGCTTTCCTCCTGAACTTCCGGACGGTGGGCTTCACCGCACCGGCAGCCAGAGCACGTCCTCGATGTGCGACGCGCCGGTTGCCAGCATCACGAGCCGGTCGAAGCCCAGCGCGACGCCACTGCAGTCGGGCAGGCCATGGTCGAGGGCGGCAAGGAAATCGGGATCGACCGGCCAGCGCAGCCCGTAGAGCCGCTCCTTCTCGTCCATGTCCGCCTGCAGCCGCGCGCGCTGGATGGCGGGATCGGTCAGCTCGCCGAAGGCGTTGGCGAGTTCGACGCCGCAGACATAGAGCTCGAAGCGCTCGGCCACGCGCGGATCGGACGGCTTGGCGCGCGCCAGCGCCGCCATGGAGATCGGGTACTCGCACAGGATCGTCGGCCGGCCCATGCCGAGCTTCTTCTCGATCCGGTCGAACATGATGCGGAAGAACACGTCGTCCCAGGAATCGCCGGCATGCATGGCGACGCCCGACAGCCGGGACAGCCTCTCGGCATCGCCGATGGTGTCGAAGAGATCGACGCCGGCGTAGCGCTGGAACTCCTCGGCGACGGTGAGGCGCTCCGGTGCCGCCATCGGGTCGCAGGCGTTCCCCTCCCAGTGCAGCTCTCGCACGCCGGTCAGCCGCAGCAGTGCCGCGCAGTCCTGCATGATCGTCTCGTAGCCCACGTCGGCGCGATACCACTCCAGCATCGTGAACTCGGGATGATGCAGCGCCGAGCCCTCGCCGTTGCGGAACACGCGGGCGAACT
>JAFEFG010000085.1 GCA_018240685.1 Pseudomonadota bacterium
GCGCGGGGCGTCTTCCTCGCGGAGCTGGGTCGGGGTGAAGAAGCGCGGGCCCACTTCGCGGCGGCAAGGGCCCTGGCCCGCACCGAGCCCGAACGGCGGCTGATGGAGCGGCGCCTCAGGTCCTGAAGCGCAGCAGCATGTGGTTCACGCCGTTGAGCTTCACGTAGAGGTCCTCGAACTGGGCGTAGAAATCCTCCCACTGCGGCAGCCCGCCCTGGGCGCCCAGCGCCGTGTAGATCTCGGCCACGCTGCGGCGACCGTCGACCATGGAGACGATGCGCGGCGCCAGCGCCGGCAGCTGCGCCCGCCAAGGGAAGCCGTCGAGATTGGCGATCAGGGGCTGGCCCGGCTGCAGGCCGGCCGCCAGCTTGTGAGGGTCCATTTCGCGCAGCACTGGGATTGCCTGCGTGTCTTCCGGCCGTGCGACGGTGTCGTAGCCCGCGCGCGTCGCATAGAAGACATGGGTGCGCAGGTTGCCGGCCAGGCGCTCGGCGAATGCCGCACGCTCCATTAGCGGCAGCGAGCTTGCCTGGCGCGAGATCACCGGATCGCTCATGTAGGTCGACGGCTCGTAGCGCACCGGCTCCAGGAAGGCGACGACGCGCAGGCCGGCGTCGGCCGCCAGTTTGCCGATCTCGGGCACCGTATAGGCGCGGTCGCAGCTGTGCAGCAGCAGATCGTAGAGACCCGCATCGCCGCCGGTCACATGGTCGTTGAGGTAGGGGTTGCGGCGGAACAGGTTGGTGGTGGGCAGGAACCGGATCAGCCGCTTGGCCATGGCGATGCGGTCCTCGATCGCCATCGAGGGCGGCGCCAGGGTGCGCAGCATCTCCTGCAGGGGATAGACGCCGGTCCGGCCGTACTGGCCGTAGAGCATCACGCCGATGCCGCCTTCCGGCTGCAGCACGCTCGCCAGCGCCCGCATGCCCTCGGCCGGATCAGGCAGGTGGTGCAGCACGCCGGTGCAATCGATGTAGTCGAAGGTGCCGATATTCATCGACGGCAGGTCAAGCAGCGAGCCGGTGATGAAGTTGATGTTGCGCAGCCCGCGGACCTTGGCGCGCGCCTCGCAGACCTGCCGCGAGGCGGCCGACAGGTCGATATAGACGACCTCGGCCGGGCAGCGCCGGTCGGCGAGCTGCTGGGCCAGCATGATGCAGGCATCGCCGGTGCCGCCGCCGGCAACCAGGGCGCGGAACGGGCGATTGAAGTTCAGCCGGCCGGCGAAAAGGTAGTGGTTCACCTCGAGGACATGGCTCGGGGTGCCGGTGATGAGGCGGACCTGCTCCTCGCGCGGGTCGCGTGCCGGGTACGGCAGCGCTTCGTATTGAACGCGAAGATCTTCCAACGACGAAGGAACGGTCATTATGGCCTTGTGTCCGGACGCGCGCGGCAGTACCCCGAGACACCGATGGGCGCGCCGCTCACCGATTACTGCAACAAAATACGCGGCCATGAAAGGCTATTTCGGCATCGGTGTGGAGGGCGTCAGCAAGGCGGTGAACGTCGGAACCCTGTTCCGGACCGCCCACGCCTTCGGTGCTTCCTTCGTCTTCACCCTGAGGGCGCAATACAACCGCCGGGAAGGAGCGCAGAGCGACACCTCCGACACGCCCCGGTCGGTGCCGACCTACCATTTCGCCGACTTGTCCACATTCCGGCTGCCGCTCGGTTGCCGGCTGGTCGGGATCGAGATCTCCGACGAGGCGATCGACCTGCCGAGCTTTCGCCATCCGCGCCAAGCCGCCTATATCTTGGGCTCGGAGCGCGAGGGCCTGTCGGCCGATGTGCAGGCGCTGTGCGACCATGTGGTGAAGATTCCGACCCGGTTCTCGGTCAATCTGGGAGTGGCCGGGGCCCTCGTCATGTACGACCGGCTCCTGACGATGGGTCGGCATGCGCCCCGCCCGGTCGCCGAGGGTGGACCGACCGAAGCTGCCCCGGTTCCTGTCTTCGGTGAGCCCCTGTACCGGCGGCGCCAGAGGCTGAGGGAAAAAAGCCAGACGAAACAATAATCTAGCGCCGGTCTGGCGGAGCGGGGGATGATGCACTATCTGAGCGCGGACCGATCATGACCCTGCTGCCGACCGAACCCCTGCAGATCACCGAGCCGTTCACCGGCCGCAACGACGCGCGCCCCAACCTGGTGGGCCTGTCGCGCGAGGCGCTGCAGGCGACCCTGGTCGAGTCCGGGTTGGAGCCGTTCCGCGCCCGCCAGGTCTGGCAGTGGATCTACTGGCATGGCGTCACCGACTTCGGCCGCATGTCCAACATCGCCAAGAAGACGCAGCAGCGGCTGGCCGACCTGTTCGTGATCGAGCGGCCCGGCATCGTCACCGAGCAGCGCTCGGTCGACGGCACCCGCAAATGGCTGCTGCGCTTCGCCGACGGCAACGAGGCCGAGACGGTCAACATCCCGGAGGCCGATCGCGGCTCGGTCTGCGTGTCGAGCCAGGTCGGCTGCACGCTCACCTGCACCTTCTGCCACACCGGCACCCAGCCGCTGGTGCGCAACCTGACGCCGGCCGAGATCGTCGGCCAGTTCATGGTGGCGCGCGACAGCTATGGCGAGTGGCCGACGCCGACCGAGACGACGCGCATGCTCTCCAACATCGTCATGATGGGCATGGGCGAGCCGCTCTACAATTTCGACAACGTGGCGACGGCGCTCAGGATCGTCATGGACGAGCAGGGTATTGCGCTCAGCCGTCGCCGCATCACGCTCTCGACCTCGGGCGTCGTGCCGATGATTCCGAAGGTGGGCGAGGTGCTGGACGTCAACCTCGCGGTGTCGCTGCACGCGGTGAACGACGACATCCGCAACACGCTGGTGCCGATCAACCGCAAGTGGCCGATCGCCGAACTTCTGGCCGCCTGCGCCGCCTATCCCGGCGCCAAGAACAGCCGGCGCATCACCTTCGAATACGCCATGCTGAAGGGCGTCAACGACAGCGACGCCGATGCGCGCGAGCTGGTTCGCATCCTGACGCCGATCCACGCCAAGGTGAACCTGATCCCGTTCAATCCCTGGCCGGGCGCGCCCTACGAGTGCAGCTCCAACAACCGCATCCACCGCTTCGCCGAGATCGTGAACGACGGCGGGCTCAGCGCCCCCATCCGCACGCCGCGCGGCCGCGACATCCATGCCGCCTGCGGCCAGCTCAAGAGCGCCAGCGCGCGCGGCCGAAGAGAGAAAGTGTTGCTGTAGCCGCTGCCTTCGTCGTCTCGACCGAAACGCGGGCCTTGTCCGCGCGAGTCGGGACGATCATCTGCGATCCGTCTTCAGCACCGTCACCTTTGACAGGAAGGCGAGTTCCGAATCGACAGGCACGAGCCCGACATCCGCCGTCTGGTCTTCGATGCGGCCGGCCACGTAGTCGGCGTAGTAGGGCTCGTGGAAGTAGTGGGGGAAGAGGTCGAGCAGGCCGTTCCAGTCCGGCCGGTCGCCTTTCTGGATCGAGTCGACGATCACGACCAGACCGTCCGGCTTTGCGACGCGCGCCATCTCGGCGAGCGCTTTGGCGCGCACCGCCGGCGGCAGCTCGTGCAGCAGGTACGACGACACGACGAGATCGAGGCTGGCGTCATCGAAGGGGAGCTTCTCTGCGGCACCCTCGATCAGCTTCACACGCGCCGTGCGCCCGATGACGCGCCGCGCTTCCTCCAGATACGGGGCGCTGAGGTCGAGGCCGGCGAGTCGCAGGCCCGGCCAGGCGGCATGCAGGAAGGCGAGCAGCCGGCCCGTGCCGCAGCCGACATCGAGGCCGCGCAGCTCGCGCTGGTTGCGGCCGGCCATCCAGTCGGCGATCGGCTTCATGGCGCGTCGCCGCATGACGTCGGCAGCGCCGGTGAACAGCACCTCGACCTGGGTGTCGTAGAGGGCCGCCGATTCCGCGCTGAGCCAGCCGCCGCTCTGGAAGTGGAAGTTCTGCCGGTAGTAGTCGGGCAGGCCGTCGCCCTGCTGGCCGGGCGGAAGCTCGTCGTCGAGTTTGCCGTGGCGGCGCGCATCGACCTGCGGCAGGTCGCGGAAATAGAGCAGACTGCGGCGCAGCAGCCGGCCCGGATCGGGGGCCAGCGGCACCGGCGGCGGGAAGAGGCCCGCAGTGATGTCCTGCCATTCACGTCGGAAAAGGGCGCGGATATCGGCCGTGAGTTCGGCCCGGCCGGGGGTCGGACCGATGGCAAAATCCGGCTTGGGCATGGGCTTCATCAGCCGCAGGCCCGCCGCATAATGGCCGGCATACCAGGTCACTCGGGCGGCCTGGCGGGCGGCATAGGACAGACGGTCGAGGGGAGAGGCCATTTTCGCGATCTTGGCGCCATTATAGCGGCTTGCGGGGCGGGGGTCGGCGGCTATATTCGCGCGCTTCCACCGAACCGAAGAGCCGCCGAGGCAGCCATGAGCGTTACTTATACCGGCCCCTACAAGAAGGGGGACATCAAGAAGGTCGTGCTGGCCTACTCCGGCGGGCTGGATACCTCCGTCATCCTCAAGTGGCTGCAGACGGCCTACGGCTGCGAGGTCATCACCTTCACGGCCGATCTCGGCCAGGGCGAGGAGCTGTCTCCGGCGCGCAAGAAGGCGGAGATGCTCGGCATCAAGCCGGAGAACATCTACATGGACGACGTGCGCGAGGAGTTCGTGCGCGACTTCGTCTTCCCGATGTTCCGCGCCAACGCGCTCTATGAGGGCCAGTATCTGCTCGGCACCTCGATCGCCCGGCCGCTGATCGCCAAGCGCCAGATCGAGATCGCGCGGGCGACCGGCGCCGATGCCGTGGCACACGGCGCCACCGGCAAGGGCAACGACCAGGTCCGCTTCGAGCTCTCCTATTACGCGCTCAAGCCCGACATCAAGGTGATCGCGCCCTGGCGCGAGTGGGATCTTTCATCGCGCACCAAGCTGCTCGAGTTCGCCGAGAAGCATCAGATCCCGATCGCCAAGGACAAGCGCGGCGAGGCGCCGTTCTCGGTCGATGCCAACCTCCTGCACTCTTCCAGCGAAGGCAAGATCCTGGAGGATCCCTGGGAAGAGGCCGACGAGATCGTCTATCAGCGCACCATCTCGCCCGAGGCTGCGCCGGACAAGGCGACCTACATCACCGTCGACTTCGAGAAGGGCGACGCGGTCGCCATCGACGGCGTGGCGATGTCGCCGGCGACCCTGCTGACCAAGCTCAACGAGCTCGGCAAGGCCAACGGCATCGGCCGCCTCGATCTGGTCGAGAACCGGTTCGTCGGCATGAAGAGCCGCGGCATCTACGAGACGCCGGGCGGCACGATCCTTTATGCGGCCCATCGCGGCATCGAGTCGATCACGCTCGATCGCGGCGCCGGCCATCTCAAGGACGAGCTGATGCCGAAGTACGCCGAGCTGATCTATTACGGCTTCTGGTTCTCGCCCGAGCGCGAGATGCTGCAGGCGCTGATCGACAAGAGCCAGGAGAACGTGACCGGCACGGTGCGGCTCAAGCTCTACAAGGGCAACGCCACCGTGGTCGGCCGCAAGTCGCCCAAGTCCCTCTATTCGATGCAGCACGTGACGTTCGAGGAGGACCAGGGCGCCTACAACCAGCGCGACGCCGAAGGCTTCATCAAGCTGAATGCGCTGCGCTTGCGTCTGCGGGCCATGGGCCAGGGCGGACCGAAGAGCTGAGGGCTTATCGTTTCCCGGCCAACGGAGGGCGCGCATGCCTTTCGACGACATAAGACGCGACGGACCGGAGCGTGGCGCGCACGAGCGGGCCATCAACCTGCCGCCGGCGATTCTCTGGATCATCGGCCTGAACGTCGCCGTGCAGCTCCTGCGCGAGTTCCTGAGCCCGGCGACGGATGCGCATGTCGTGCTCGAATTCGGCCTGGTGCCGATCGCCTATACCGGCGAGGTGAGCGGCGACTGGCTGTCGCTGCTGGCCGCGCCGTTCACCTACCAGTTCCTGCATGGCGGCTGGGTGCATCTCGGCGTCAACATGCTGAGCCTGGCGGCCTTCGGGGCGCCGGTGGAGCGGTTGCTTGGCGTGCGCCGCTTCGTCCTCTTCTACCTGTCGGCGGGGCTGGCCGCAGGCCTGGTCCATATCCTGTCCTTTCCCAATTCGGCCGATCCCGTCGTCGGTGCGTCGGGTGCCGTGAGCGGCGTGTTCGGCGGCGTCCTCTTCCTGCTCTGGCGGGTGGGCCGCATGCCGTCGCTCCTGCCTGTCGCGGGCGTATGGATCGCCATCAATGTCTTCTTCGGCATCTTCGGCGGCACGCCGGGAGCGGGAGGCGAGCCTGTTGCCTGGACCGCCCATATCGGCGGCTTCGTCTACGGCCTGGCGGCACTGCGCCTGTTCGTGTCGCGCGAGCACATGCTCTAGGCACGCCGTGTCCGACCGTCCCCACGGTGAGGATAGTCCCGTCACATTGCCGGGCTGAAGCCGGGCTATAGTGGCCGCCATGGTCAGCCAGGCCCTGCCCTTCCGTCGCTACCTCGCCACCAACGCCGTGGTGCTGGCGCCCTCCTTCGTCGCGCTCGCGGCCCTTCACTGGCATGGCGATCTTGCGCTTCGCCCGGCCCTGGTCGCCGCGGGGGGCATCGCCGTCGTGACGATCCTCGTGGTGCAGCGCTATCTGGGCGCTCTGGGCCGCTTCGCGCGCTTCGTGAGCGAGCTCTCGGGCGAGGAGGAGC
The DNA here is from genome assembly GCA_018240685.1 of Pseudomonadota bacterium. Taxonomy (GTDB): domain Bacteria; phylum Pseudomonadota; class Alphaproteobacteria; order Reyranellales; family Reyranellaceae; genus Reyranella. The sequence continues at coordinate 6,665 of JAFEFG010000085.1, forward strand.
CGGTGATGCCGCGCCTCAAGTTCGCGCCGGCGACCGAGGAACTTGCCGGCGCGGCGGCGACGCTGGCCGCCGGCTGGCGCCGTCAGCGCGCCTCGATCGACAATCTCGCGGCATCCGCGCAGGCCATCGTCGACGGCCTGCCCGATCCTCTGATCGCCGTCGATCGCCAGCGCCGCATCGTGCGCTCCAACCGCGCGGCGCTCGCCCTGCTGGGGCCGATCGTGGCCTTCCGCGATCTGTCGACTGCGCTGCGTTTCCCGGCCCTGTTGACTGTGATCGATTCGTTGCTGGCCGTGAGCGACGGCAATTTCAGCGGGCCGGATCACGTCGCCATCGATCTCATCCTGCCTGGACCGCCGGAGCTCGACGTGATCGCCCACGTCCAGCGGCTGCCGCGCGCTGCCGCGGACGGTTCGCTGGCGCTGATCGTGCTGCATGACACCACCGCCCTGCGCCGGGCCGAGCGCATGCGGGCCGACTTCGTCGCCAATGCGAGCCATGAGCTCAAGACGCCCATCGCCGGCCTGCTGGGATTCATCGAGACTCTGCGCGGGCCGGCACGCGACGACGCCGCGGCGCGCGAGCGGTTCCTGGGCATCATGGCCGAGCAGGCCGACCGCATGCGCCGGCTGGTCGACGACCTTCTGATGCTGTCGCGCATCGAGCAGCACGAGCATGCCCGTCCTGATGCCGCAGTCGATCTCGGGCGGGTCCTGGCCGGCGTGCAGGATCTGCTGCAGTTCAAGGCCTCCTCGCGCAAGGTCGTCGTCGAGCTGGCCATCGCGCCGACGTTGCCGCCGGCGGTGGGCGACTACGACGAGCTCACCATCGTGTTCCAGAACCTGATCGACAACGCCATCAAGTATGCCAAGCCGGCCACGACCGTGCGGGTCATGGCCCAGGCGGTCGCAGAGGACCGGGTATCCGTCGCCGTGGCGGACGAGGGGGACGGCATTCCGGCCGCCCACCTGCCGCGTCTTACCGAGCGCTTCTACCGGGTGGACAATGCCCGGTCGCGCCAGCTCGGCGGAACCGGGCTGGGGCTGGCGATCGTGAAGCATGTGGTAAATCGCCACCGCGGCCGGCTCGATATCCAGAGCACGCCGGGCAAAGGGTCGGTCTTCACCGTGACCCTGCCGGCTGCGGCCCAGCCGCAAAAATAATGCCCTGTCCTTGATCTACCCCCATGCGCCGGGGCGACTGTCACTGAACTGTAATATTACTGTCATAGAAGCGAGACCCAACGCTCCTAGTGCAGTCGCGTTCGACTCGAACCAAGGAGAGGGACACGTGAAAATTACCAAGATCGCCTGGACCGCCGCCGCGCTCATCGCGACGTCGTGGTCGGCCTTCGCTGCCGATATTTCGGGCGCGGGCGCGACCTTCCCCTACCCGATCTATGCCAAGTGGGCGGATGCCTACAAGAAAGAGACCGGTGTCGGCCTGAACTACCAGTCCATCGGTTCGGGCGGCGGCATCAAACAGATCAAGGCCAAGACCGTGACCTTCGGCGCTTCCGATGCCCCCCTGTCGGGCAAGGATCTCGACGAGACCGGTCTCGCCCAGTTCCCGATGGTGATGGGCGGCATCGTGCCGGTGGTCAATCTCGACGGCGTGAAGCCGGGTGACCTCGTGCTCGACGGCCCGACGCTTGCCAAGATCTACCTCGGCGAGATCAAGAAGTGGGACGACGCGGCCATCGCCAAGCTCAACCCGGGCGCCAAGCTGCCCTCGACCGCGATCGCCCTCGTGCATCGTTCGGACGGATCGGGCACGACCTACAACTTCACCTACTACCTCGCTGACGTGAGCCCCGAGTGGAAGACCAAGGTCGGCACCAACACGGCCGTCCAGTGGCCGGCCGGCATCGGCGCCAAGGGCAACGAAGGCGTCGCCAACAACGTGGCGCAGACCAAGGGCTCGATCGGCTACGTCGAATACGCCTACGCCAAGCAGAACAAGCTCACCTTCACGAAGATGGTGAACAAGGCCGGCAAGACGGTCGCTCCGACCTCCGAGGCCTTCCAGGCTGCGGCAGCCAATGCCAACTGGAAGAGCCAGCCCGGCTACGGCGTGATCCTGGCGAACCAGCCGGGCGACGCTTCCTGGCCGATGACCGCCGCGACCTGGATCCTGGTCTACAAGAAGCCGTCCGACGCCGCGGCCACGGCCGAGGCGCTGAAGTTCTTCGCCTGGTCCTACGCCAAGGGCCAGGACATGGCGAAGTCTCTCGACTACGTGCCGATGCCGGCCAATGTCGTTTCCGACATCGAGAAGATGTGGGCTTCCGACATCAAGGACAGCAGCGGCAAGCCTGTCTTCACCCTGACGCACTGAGCGACAGGGTGAACTCTCCCGGCCCCTGCGGCCGGGAGAGCTTTATTCGGGGGCGAGGGAGCGTAGGATGTCCGAGGTGGCTCTGAACGGTACGACTGCAACGACGAGCGCGGCGTTGTCGCGAGCCTCGGCTCTGAACCGGCTTCGGCTGAGCGACGTCGTCTTCCGCGAGCTGACGCGCGTCGCGATTTTCGCGGTCCTGGCCCTGTTGAGCGGCGTGATCCTGGCGCTCATCATCGGCTCGGTTCCCGCCCTCAGCGCCTTCGGCCTCTCGTTCGTCACGACGGAGGTCTGGAACCCGGTCACCGAGAAGTTCGGTGCCCTGGCGCCGATCTATGGCACGCTGGTGACCTCGGCGATCGCCATGGTGATCGCGGTGCCGGTCGGGTTGATGGTCGCCTTCTTCCTCACCCAGCTCTGCCCGCTGTGGCTGCGCCGCCCGATCGCCATCGCCATCGAGCTGCTGGCCGGCATCCCCAGCATCATCTACGGCATCTGGGGCCTGTTCGTCTTTGCCCCCTTCCTGCAGAAGCATATCCAGCCGTTCCTGATCGACACCTTCGACGGCGTGCCGGGTCTGCAGGACGTGTTCGCGGGCCCGCCCTACGGCATCGGCGTGCTGACCGCGGGCTTCATCCTCGCGATCATGGTGCTGCCCTTCATCACCGCCATCTCCCGCGACGTGTTCGACGCCGTCCCGCCCGTCCTCAAGGAGGCGGCCTACGGCCTCGGCTGCACCCGCTGGGAGGTCTTCAAGCACGTGGTGCTTCCGTTCACCCGCGTCGGCGTGATTGGCGGCGTGATGCTCGGCCTTGGCCGCGCGCTTGGCGAAACGATGGCCGTCACCTTCGTCATCGGCAACGCCCATACCGTCTCCGCCTCGATCCTGGCGCCGGGCACGACTATCTCGGCGTCGATCGCCAACGAATTCACCGAGGCGGTCGGCGACCTCTACACGTCATCGCTGATCGCTCTCGGCCTGATCCTGTTCGTGATCACCTTCATCGTGCTCGCGATCGCCCGCTACATGCTGCTCCGTCTGCAGCAGCAAGGACGCTGACCGATGGCCGAGATCCGAAAGAACGCCCTCTATGCGCGGCGCAGGATGCGCGATTCCATGGCCACGTCGCTTGCCTATGCGGCGACGCTCTTCGGCCTGGGCTGGCTGGTCCTGATCCTGGCAGTCCTGCTGTTCCACGGCTTCGGCGGCCTGTCGCTCTCGGTATTCACCGAGAACACGCCGCCGCCGGGCTCGGACGGCGGCCTGCTGAATGCGATCGTCGGCAGCATCGTCATGACCGTGCTGGCGATCGTCATCGGCACGCCGATCGGCATCCTTGCGGGGACCTATCTCGCGGAATACGGACGCCACGACAAGCTCGCGAGCGTGGTGCGCTTCATCAACGACATCCTGCTCAGCGCCCCTTCGATCGTCATCGGCCTCTTCATCTACGAGGTCATGGTGGCGCCGATGGGTCACTTCTCCGGCTATGCCGGTGCCGTGGCGCTGGCCGTGATCGTGATCCCGGTCGTGGTCCGCACCACCGAGGACATGCTGCGGCTGGTGCCCGACACGCTGCGCGAGGCAGCGGCCTCGATCGGGCTGCCGCGCTCGCACATGATCGTGCGCATTGCCTATCGCGCCGCCCGCGCCGGCATCGTCACGGGCATCCTGCTCGCGATTGCCCGCATCAGCGGCGAGACCGCACCGCTGCTCTTCACGGCGCTGAACAACCAGTTCTGGAGCGTCAACATGAATGCTCCGATGCCGAGCCTGCCGGTCGTGATCTTCCAGTTCGCGCTGTCGCCTTACGAGGAATGGCAGAGCCTGGCCTGGACCGGGGCGCTCCTGATCACCGTCACGGTGCTGGCTCTCAGTATCATCGCCCGTTCTCTCACCGCGAGAAAGTCATGAACATGGCGTCGACAAACATGCCTGCCTTTTCCGTTCCCGTCGCTCATGCCGGCGTCAGCATGGCCGGCCTTTCCGAGAAGGTCTCGATCCGCAATCTCGATTTCTTCTATGGCGACTCGCGCGCGCTGAAGAGCATCAATCTTGCTCTCTACGCCAACAAGACGACGGCCTTCATCGGTCCGTCGGGCTGTGGCAAGTCGACGTTGCTGCGCGTGCTCAACCGCATGTACGACCTCTATCCCGGCCAGCGCGCCACCGGCGAGGTGATGTTTGACGGCGAGAACCTTCTCGATCCCAAGGTGGACATCAATCTCCTGCGCGCCCGCATCGGCATGGTGTTCCAGAAGCCGACGCCGTTCCCCATGTCGATCTACGAGAACATCGCCTTCGGCATCCGGCTCTATGAGCGCCTGCCGCGGGCGGAGATCGACGCGCGGGTGGAATCGGCGCTGCGCCGCGCTGCCCTGTGGGACGAGGTCAAGGACAAGCTCGACGCCTCCGGCCTCGGCCTGTCCGGCGGCCAGCAGCAGCGCCTCTGCATCGCCCGCACCGTGGCGGTGAAGCCCGAAGTGATCCTGTTCGACGAGCCCTGCTCGGCGCTCGATCCGATCTCGACCGCCAAGATCGAGGAGCTGATCGACGAGCTGAAGCAGGACTACACGATCGTGATCGTCACGCACAACATGCAGCAGGCGGCGCGCGTCTCCGACTTCACCACCTTCATGTATCTCGGCGAACTGGTCGAGTTCGGTGTGACGGAGAAGATCTTCACCGCCCCGGGCGACAAGCGGACCCAAGCCTACATCACCGGACGCTTCGGCTGACGCGGAAAGAATGCAAGGGGAACTCGATATGGCGAACGACCACACGCTCAAGCGCTTCGACGAGGAGCTGGAACGGCTCAACGCCACGATCAACGAGATGGGCGGGCTGACCGAGAGCCAGTTCGCCAAGGCCCTCACCGCCGTGCGCGAGCGCGACACCGCGATCGCCGAGGAGGTGATCGCCGACGACGCCCGTGTCGACGCCCTCGATGCCGCCGTGCAGGAGCAGACCGTCAAGCTGTTGGCGCTGCGCCAGCCGATGGCCGTCGACCTGCGCGTGGTGCTGTCGTCGATCAAGATCGCCGCCGCCCTCGAGCGGATCGCCGACTATGCCAAGAACACCGCCAAGCGCAGCATCGTACTGGCGCAGAGCACGGCGCCAGCGGCGGCGGTGGCGGGCATCGACCGGCTCGGCCGGCTGGTGCGCGCGGCGCTCAAGGATGTGCTGGACGCCTTCGCCGACGACGACGTCGCCAAGGCCCATGACGTCTGGAATCGCGACGAGGAGATCGACCAGGTCTATACCGGTCTCTTCCGCGAACTCCTCACCTACATGATGGAGGATCCGCGCACCATTACGGCCTGCACGCATCTCCTCTTCATGGCCAAGAACATCGAGCGTGCGGGCGACCACGTCACCAACATCGCCGAGCTCGTGAACTTCCGCAACACCGGCCAGAACTTCGGCGAAGCGCGGCGCAAGGGCAGCGGCGCGCTCTACACGACGGATACTCCTGCATGAGCATGGCTGCCACCATACCCTCACGCCGCGAGGCGCAGGGTTCCTCGCTGAAGCCCCGTGTGCTGATCGTCGAGGACGAAAGCGCGCTCGTCGAACTGCTGCGCTACAATCTCGAGCAGGCGGGCTTCAACGTCTCCGTCGCCTATGACGGCGAGGAGGCCCTGGCCTCGGTCCAGGAGGACACCCCGGATCTCATCCTCCTCGACTGGATGCTGCCCCTGATGTCCGGCATCGAGGTCTGCCGCCAGCTGCGGCGCCAGACGGCGACCGCCAACCTGCCGATCATCATGCTCACGGCGCGCGGCGAGGAGGGGGATCGCGTGCGCGGGCTCGATGCCGGCGCCGACGACTACGTCTCCAAGCCGTTCTCGCCGACCGAGCTCGTGGCGCGCATCAGGGCGGTGCTGCGGCGCATCCGGCCGGCGCTTGCCGACGAGGCGCTGAGCTACGCCGACATCGTCATGGATCTCGTCGCCCACCGCGTGACGCGCGGCGGCAAGCCAGTGCATCTCGGTCCGACCGAGTTCCGCCTGCTGCGGCACTTCATGGAGCATCCGGGCCGCGTCTTCTCGCGCGAGCAGCTGCTCGATGCGGTCTGGGGCAAGGACGTCTACGTCGAGGCGCGTACCGTCGACGTGCACATCCGGCGCCTGCGCATCGCGCTCAACGGCGACAACAACACGGATCTGATCCGCACCGTCCGCGCCGCCGGCTACGCGCTCGACGCGCAGGGCTGAGCGTTTTCCACAACCCGGTTAATGGTTCTGTAGCCTTGCTCCCTTAAGTGAAGCTTGCCCGTTCCGCGTCGGCAGACCCCACGCCCCGCATCGGAACAGGTTGGTTCCCCGGCACGGATGACACCCCGTCGCCGACCGTACTACCCCTCCTTCGGCAACGAAGGAGGGGTTTCTTTTTCTGCCGTCCGCCACAGCCAGAGCAGCAGCAGCAGGCCCGGAACGGCGAGCAGCGTCGTGAGCATCCAGAAGACCGTCCAGCCCGTATGGGCGGCGAGCCAGCCGCCGCCGGCGGACAGCGCGGTGCGGCCGAAGGCCATCAGCGAGGTCAGCAACGCATATTGCGTCCCGGCCATGCCTTTGGTGCAGAGGCTCGACAGGTAGGCGATGAAGGCCACGCCGCCCAGGGCGCCGGTGAAGTTGTCGCCGCTGATCGCCACCGTCAGGACGACGATGTCGTGGCCGGCCTGCGCCTGCCAGGAGAACAGCAGGTTGGTGACCGCCTGCAGGATGCCGGCGACGAGCAGCGACTTGAAGATGCCGTAGCGCGCGACCAGCACGCCGCCGGCCAGCCCGCCCAGGATCGTCGTGGCGACGCCGAAGCTCTTGGTCACGCCGAAGATCTCCGGGCCCGTGAAGCCCATCTGCACGTAGAAGGGCCGCGCCATGCTGCCACCCAGCGCATCGCCGTACTTGTAGAGGAGAGCGAACAGCAGGATCACGACCCAGCCGCGATAGGCGACGAACTCGGCGAACGGGCGAACGACCGCTTCCTTGAGCCAGCTCGAGGCGGTCGGCGTGGGCGGCAGCGAGGAATGCGGCTCCTCGGCGAAGAAGGTGGTGACGATGCCGACCAGGGCCACGGTCGCAATCAGGCTGAGGACCGCGGGCCAGGGCAGGAAGGAGGGTAGAAGCAGCGCCATGGCGTCGACGATCCAGAGCGCGATGCGGTAGCCCAGCTGCGTCGTCGCGGCGCCCGCGCCCTGCTCGTCGTCGCTCAGGATCTCGATGCGGTAGGCGTCGATCGCGATGTCCTGGGTCGCCGAGAAGAAGGCGATGAGCACGGCGGCGACGGCGGTGAGCCAGGGCGTGTCGACCGGATTGCTGAGCGCCAGCAGGAGGGTCGACAGCAGGATGCCGACCTGCGCGATCAGCATCCAGCTCCGGCGCCGGCCGAGCCATTGATCGAGCAGCGGCAGGGGCATGCGGTCGACCAGCGGCGCCCAGGCGAACTTCAGCGCATAGGGCAGGCCCACCAGCCCGAAGATGCCGATGGTCGTGAGATCGACCTTCTCCCTGGCCATCCAGTAGGTCAGCACCGATCCCGACAGCAGGAACGGCATGCCGCTGGAGAAGCCCATCAGCAGGATGACGAGCTGCTTGCGGTCGCGATAGACCTCCGCGGCCCTGAGCCAGCGGCCCCAGACCGACTGCGCTGTCGCGGGCAGGCTCAAGCCAGGTCCCGCAGCGCCGTCTCGGGACGGGCTCCGACATGGGAAATGATCTCGGCGGCGGCGATGCCGCCCAGCCGCGCGCATTCGCCGAGCGGCTTGCCGTGCGTGAAGCCGTGCAGGAAGCCTGCCGCGTAGAGGTCGCCCGCGCCGGTCGTGTCGATCACCTTGGCGACGGGCGCTGCGGGCACCGCGTGCGTCTCGTCGCCCTTCACGATCACGGAACCCTTCTCGCTGCGCGTCAGCGCCGCGATCTTGGCATCCTTGCGCGTCGCCTCCAGCGCCGCCTCGAAGCTGTCGACCTGATAGAGCGATTTGATCTCGCTCTCGTTGCCGAACAGGATGTCGACCTTGTCGCGGATCAGGGCGCGGAACTCGTCGCGGTAGCGATCGACGCAGAAGGCGTCGGAAAGCGTGATCGACACCAGCCGGCCGGCGGCGTGAGCGGCGTCGAAGGCCTTCAGCACCGCCTTCTTGGCCTCGGGCGCGTCCCACAGATAGCCCTCGACGTAGGTCACCTGCGCCGCTCCCACCAGCTTGGGATCGATGTCGTTCGGTCCGAGGCCGGTGCAGGCGCCGAGGAAGGTGTTCATCGTGCGCTGGGCGTCGGGCGTCACCAGGATCAGGCACCGCGCGGTGGCCGGGCCCGATGTCGCCTGCGGGGTGTCGAACGACACGCCGATCGAGCGCAGGTCGTGGGCGAAGACGGCACCAAGCTGGTCGTTGCGCACCTTGCCGATATAGGCGCCCTTGCCGCCGAAGGAGGCGACGCCCGCCATGGTGTTGCCGCACGAGCCGCCCGACACCTCAATGCCCGGCCCCATGTCGGCATAGAGCGCATCGGCGCGCCCCTCGTCGATCAGCATCATGCTGCCCTTGGCGAGCTTGTGCCGGGCGAGGAAGGCGTCGTCGGCATGACTGATCACGTCGACAATGGCGTTGCCGATTCCCAGCACGTCGAAGGCAGCAGATGTCATGAGGTCTCCAATATCGGGGAAGTTGGCCGTTACAGTGTCAGCAGATGCATGCCGGGTTTGGTCTCGTCCAGCAAGGTCACGATGCCGGCAACGGTGAAGGGCACATCGCCGCGCAGCTCGGAGCGGTCGATGCCGAGCGCGCGCAGGCCCATTTCGCAGACGATGAAGCGGGCGCCGAGCTCGACGCAGGCCTGCAGCAGGGTCTCGAAGTCGCCGACGCCGCGCTCGCGCATCAGCGCGTCGCGGCCCCAGTCGGCGAGCCCGGCCGGCGGCCCCGACAGGGCGCGGATGCCAGCCATGGTGAAGAACAGGACTGCGGGCTTGTTGACGGCGAGCGCCGCGCTCGCGAGCGCCAGCGCATAGTGCGCACTCTCGTAGTCGCCGGAGCGCACGATCACCGAGACGCCGCCCTGCGCGTTCTTCATGCCGCCCCGCAGGTCGGGCAGCCGGGCCGCTTGGCCACCGCCATCTCCTCGAACGAGGCGTCGAGCGCGTCGTAGGTGAGCAGGCGGCCCGAAAGCGACCGGCCGACGCCGAGGATCTCCTTCACGACCTCCGTTGCCTGCAGCGCCCCCAGCGTGCCCGCAAGGGCTCCCAGCACGCCGGCCTGGGCGCAGCTCGGCACGGCATCCTCCGAGGGAGCGGCCGGGAAGATGCAGCGCAGGCACGGATGGCTCGCGCCCTGCCAGGCCTTGTAGGTCGAGATCTGGCCGTCGAAACGAAGGATCGCCGCAGAAACCAGAATCTTCCTGAGGCGATAGCAGGTGTCGTTCAGCAGGTAGCGCGTGGCGAAGTTGTCGCTGCCGTCGGCCACGATGTCGTAGCCGGCGATGAGCCGCTCGGCATTGGCCGCCGTCAGCCGCTCCCTGTGGGCCTGGACCGTGACTTCGGGGTTGATGTCGGCCAGCGCCCGCCGGGCGCTGTCTGCCTTGGGCGTGCCGATATCCGCCGTGCGGTGGATGATCTGACGCTGCAGGTTGGAGAGGTCGACGGTATCGTCGTCGATCACGCCCAGCGTGCCGATCCCGGCCGCGGCCAGATATTGCAGGGTCGGGCCGCCCAGTCCGCCGGCGCCGATCACCAGGACCCTCGCGGCGATCAGGCGGGACTGGCCGATGCCGCCGATCTCCGGCAGCACGATGTGCCGCGCGTAGCGCCTGATCTGCGTCTCGGTCATATCGGGTAGCACCGTCATGGTCCGCTTATAGCATGGCGTGGCTGGTGCATTGGCTGCTAGAGCGAGCGGGAATGAGTACGGTTACAGAGTCCCCTGCGGTCGGCACGTCTGCGCGCCCGAAGCTGACGCCGCTGCTGGTCGCAGTCCTGGCGCTGCTGTCGGCGTTCACCCCGCTCTCGATCGACATGTATCTGCCGGCCCTGCCGGTCATCGCCATCGACCTGCACAGCAGCACCGCCGACATCCAGCTGACCCTGTCGGCGTTCATGCTCGCCTTCGGACTCGGCCAGATCTTCTACGGTCCTGCAGGCGACCGTTTCGGGCGGCGGCGCATCATCCTCGGCGCCTTGAGCGTCTATGTGCTGGCAAGCGTCGGCTGCGCGGCGGCGGCGGCGGCGGAGCAGCTCGTCCTGCTGCGTCTCCTGCAGGGGCTCGCCGCCTGCGGCAGCGTCGTGCTGTCGCGTACCATGGTGCGCGACCTGGCCGAGCGCGATCAGGCGGCGCGCGTCATGTCGCTCATGCTGGCCTGCACGTCCATCGCGCCGATGCTCGCGCCGCTCATCGGCGGCCAGATCCTCTGGTATCTCGGCTGGCACGCGATCTTCCTGATCCTGGCCGGCGTCGGGCTCTTCGCCTGGTTGACGAGCTTCTTCTACCTGCCCGAGACGCTGCGCCCCGAATACCGCCAGCCGCTCGTCCTGTCGGCAATCCTCGGGCGTTTCGGCGAGCTGTTCCGCCACAAGGCCTTCATGGGATACGCCTTCACGAGCTCGTTCCAGTTCGCGGCGCTGCTTTCCTTCCTGTCGGGGTCGCCCTTCGTCTTCATCGAGCGCTACGGCGTGTCGCCGCGCGCCTACGGCGTGATCTTCGGCTGCATCGTCCTGTTCATGACGCTGGGCAGCCTGGTGAATGCCCGGCTCGCGCCGGTCTTCGGCGCTGGCAAGATCCTGCGCTACGCCGTGTTCATTCCGGCGATCACCGGCCCCGTAGCCCTGGTCCTGGGACTGATCGAGGCGCGTTACGGCACGATCGGCATGTGGCCGTTCTTCTTCTGCTTCGCGCCGCAGATCGCCGCGCTGAGCATGATCGCACCCAACGCCACGGCGGAGGCGCTGCAGCGCTATCCGCACATGGCCGGCACGGCCTCGTCGCTGATGGGCGTGATGCAGTTCGGCCTCGGCGCGATATTCGGCGCTGTCGTCGGACAGGCGCTCAACGGCACGATTGCCCCCATGACCACGGCGATGGGCATCGCCGGCCTGCTCTGCTTCGTGTCGAACCGCCTGCTCATCCCGCGACGCGGCTGAACGGCGCTGCGCCGGCTCTCCCATTAAATAAATGGGAGAAAAATGGGAATGGTTCCGGATCGATACCATTTGCGGCGCCCTGATCGTCTCATCCTAGGGCCGCCGGCCCTCAGGCGGCGATTCCGGTCGCCAACGATCCGTGTGCCGGGGTGACACGCGGCGGGTCGCGTCAGCGCCGGAGATCGATGACCAGCAGGTCGCCCCGCTCGTTGCCGGCGGCGAGCCGGAAGCCGTCCGGCGCCCAGGCGAGGCAGGTGATGGGGGAGCTGTCGGCCATCCTGATCACGACCGAGCGGCGGGTCTTGATGTCGCCGAGCTGTATCTCGCCAGTATCGTAGCCACCGAGGACGAATTCCGCCGCCGGATGCGCGGCCACCACGGTGATCAGGCCGGCGCCTTCCTGGCCGAACTGCAGCGGCGGCTTGCCTTCCGGGCCCTTGCCCGCGAACGACCAGGCCGTGAAGACCGGCTGCGCGGAGGTGTAGAGCCAGCGCGCGTCGGCCGACCAGGACAGCGACCTCACCTTGGCGGGATAGCCCTGCATGCGCATGTCCGTGGCCTGGGCCATGCGCCAGACATGGATGTCGTTCTCCTGCGTGCCGGTGGCGATGAACTTGCCGTCGGTGCTCCACTTCAGCGCCACATGGCTGCCGGCCCAGGCGAAGCGCCGCGGCGGCAGCGTGGCCTGGCCGATGCTCCAGACCGTGACGCCGCCATAGTGCGCGCAGGCGAGGCGGCCGCCGTCCTTGCTGAAATCGAGGCCGGCGATGGTGCTCTGGTGCGGGCCGACCTCGCGCACCGCGCCGTCCTTCACGACCAGCGCCATCTTGCCCGCCGTGGCAGCCAGGGCGCCGCTCGCCTTGTGGGTGGCGATATGCTCGATCCACTTGCCCTTCTGCTCGGCGAGCTCGGACACCGTCCCGTCGAGCCCCAGGCGCAGCAGCCGGCCGTCATCGCCGCCGCTGACGAAGCCGTCACCGGCGGGATCGGCTGCGAGTGCCAGGACCGCGCCCTTGTGCACCGGCGGGGCAGCAGGCGTCGCGGCGGCGGCCAGATCCGCCGGCAGCAGGCGCACGCAGCCGTCGCCGAGTGCGAAGGCCGCCGTGGTGCCGTCGTGGCTGAAGGCGCAGCCGGCGACCGGTGCGTCGGACGCGATGGAGCGTTGCGGCGGCAGTTCCGCCTGCCATGCCGGATTGCCGAGATCGAGCTTCACGGAACTACTTCAGGCAGTCCTGGAAGCCGCGCTTCAGGTTCTCGCCGTCGAGGTTGCGGCCGATGAAGACGAGCTTGCTCGTGCGCGGCTCGCCTTCCTTCCACGGCTGGCCCCAGTCGGCATCCATCATCATGTGCACGCCTTGGTAGACGTAGCGCCGCGGTGCGCCGTCGATGGCCAGGATGCCCTTGCTGCGGAAGATGTCGGGACCCTTGATCTGCAGGATCGCGCCCATCCACTTCTGGAACTTGTCGGGATCGACCGGCCGGTCGGAGACGAGGCTGAGGCTCGTCACCTCGTCCTCGTGGTCGTGGTCGTGGCCGTGCTCGAGGAAGTCCGGCTCGAATTCCAGGATGCGGTTGAGGTCGAAGGCACCCTTGTCGAGGATGGCGTCGAGCTCGATCTTGCTCTTCTCCGTGCGGTGGAGGCGGGCATAGGGGTTGATCGACCGGATCCGGTCCTCGACCTTCTTGAGCTCGTCGGCGCTCACGAGATCGGTCTTGTTGAGCAGGACCACGTCGGCGAAGGCGACCTGCTCCTCCGCCTCGTCGCCCTGCTCGAGCTGGCCGAGGAAGTGCTTGGCATCGACCACGGTCACGATCGCGTCGAGGCGGGTCCTGGCCTTCACGTCGTCGTCGGTGAAGAAGGTCTGCGCCACTGGGCCCGGATCGGCCAGCCCGGTCGTCTCGACCAGGATGCCGTCGAACTTGTCCTTGCGCTTCATCAGGCCTTCGATGATGCGGATCAGGTCGCCGCGCACCGTGCAGCAGATGCAGCCGTTGTTCATCTCGAACACTTCCTCGTCGGCATTCACGACGAGGTCGTTGTCGACGCCGAGTTCGCCGAACTCATTGACGATGACGGCGTATTTCTTGCCGTGCTGCTCGCTCAGGATGCGGTTCAGGAGCGTGGTCTTGCCGGCGCCGAGATAGCCGGTCAGCACCGTCACGGGCACTTGCGCCGATGATTGGGACGTGGCCATGGGGGAATCCTCGAAATTGGCCCTTGAGATAGGGTGGCAGAGGGGCGGAGTCTAGAGCCTCGGCCGGCCCCGCAGATCAGGGGCCCTGCGTGCCGCTGCCCCGGCGAGGCTAGAGGCGTTCGCCGCGGATCAGCTTGGGCAGCTCGCCGACCATGCCCATGGCGTGGCGGATGAAGAAGCGGCGCAGCGGCGGAATGCGGTTGACGGCGCCGAGGCCGAGGTCGCGTGCGAACCTGAGCGGCTTGATGTCGTTGGAGAACAGCCGGTTCAGAAGATCGGTGGCGGCGATCATGGTGAAGTTGTCGGCGCGCCGCCACTGGGCGTAGCGCTCGAGCGTGTCGGCGGCACCGACATCGAGGCCGAGCCGCTTGGTGTCCACCAGCACTTCCACCAGGGCCGCGATGTCGCGGATGCCTAGATTGTAGCCCTGGCCTGCGATCGGATGCATGCCGTGGGCGGCATCGCCCACCAGGACCAGCCGCTGCTCGATATAACGTTCTGCGTGTACAAGATGCAAAGGATACCACCAGCGTGGTCCGATCGTATCGACCTTGCCTAGAAAATCGCCAAAGCGGCGCGCGAACTCTGCCTGAAAGCGCGGCGCATCGAGTTCGAGCAGCCGCTTGGCGATGAGGGTGCGCTCCGTCCAGACGATCGAGGAGAGGTGCTCGCCGGCCGCACTGTCGCGCATGGGCAGGATGGCGAACGGGCCGCCCGGCATGAACTTCTCCTGCGCGATCCCGCGATGCGGTCTTTCGTGACGGGCGACGAGCACGATCGCGATCTGGTCGTATGACCAGGACCGCGCGCCGATGCCCGCTTCCTCGCGCATCGTGCCGAAGCGTCCTTCCGCCGATGCAACCAGCCGTGTCGTGAGGCGCCGGCCGCTCTTGAGGGGGATCTCCACCTTGTCGGCGTCGCGCTCGGTTTCGAGCGCTTCGTCGGGCGCCACCAGCTCGACGGCGCCGCATTCGACCAGCCGGCGCAGCATCGCCGCGCGCAGGAAGCGGTTTTCGACGATCCAGCCCATGGGCGCGTCGGGGTCGTTTTCGACGCCCGCTTCGCGGTGATCGAAGTGCAGGAAGAACGGACCCGGCCGGCCATCGTAGCCGGCATCGGAAATGCGGATATCGAGGATCGGCTCGGCAAGATCGGCGACATCGTCCCATACACCCAGCGCCTGGAAGAGCTTCTGGCTGGTGTAGGAGATCGCCATGGTGCGGCCGTCGAAGCCGGCTTCCGTCATCGATTTCAGCGCCATCCGGTCGATCAGGGCGGTGCGTAGACCAGCCTGGCCGGCGGCGAGAGCGAGAAGGCTACCATTGAGGCCGGCGCCAACGATGGCGAGATCGAACCGTTCGCTGTCCATTCCGGCTTAATGGCAGCGACGAGCCCGGGCGGCAAGGTGCCGCCCGGGCTTTGGAAAGCGTCTTAGAACGTCTTGCTGACCGTGAAGAGGACGCGGTTTGCGCAGTTCTGAGTGTTTGCGCAGTCCTGATAGGGGCTCACGGAAGTGCCGACATAGGAGACGG
>JAFEFG010000086.1 GCA_018240685.1 Pseudomonadota bacterium
CGCTCTCCGCCGGCCACAAGGTCGAGATCCGCAATCCCAAGCGCGGCGACCAGAAGGACGTGCTGGACCAGGCGATCACCAACGCCCGCGAGGCGCTGGCACGGCGCATGGCCGAACGCGGCACGCAGCGGCAGCTGCTGGAAGGGGTGGCGCGCGTGTTCGGGCTCGATGCACCGCCGGAGCGGATCGAGGTCTACGACAACAGCCACATCCAGGGAGCGGCGCCGATCGGCGCCATGATCGTCGCCGGCACCGACGGCTTCATCAAGAATTCATACCGCAAGTTCAACATCAGGACCGAAGGCGCCGCCGGCGACGATTTCGCGATGATGCGCGAAGTGATGAGCCGCCGCTTCGGCCGCGCCCTGAAGGAGAACCCCGAGCGAGACGAAGAGCATTGGCCGGACCTCGTCCTGATCGACGGCGGTCAGGGTCAGCTCGAGGTTGTCCGCCAGGTGCTGGCGGAGCTGGGGCTCGACGACATCGCCATCGTCGGCATCGCCAAGGGGCCCGACCGCGATGCCGGCCGCGAGCGCTTCTTCCTGCCGGGCAAGCCGCCCTTCTCGCTCGAGCCGCGCGATCCCGTGCTCTACTTCCTGCAACGCCTGCGCGACGAGGCGCACCGCTTCGCCATCGGGACTCATCGCACGCGCCGTGCAGCAGCCATCACGCGGTCGGCCCTCGACGAGGTGCCGGGCATCGGCGCGGGCCGGAAGCGGGCGCTGTTGCACCATTTCGGCAGCGCCCGTGCCGTCGCCGTGGCCACGCTGGAGGACATCAAGGCGGTGCCCGGCATTTCCGACGCGCTCGCGCGCAAGATCCACGAACACTTTCGAGGCGGGCAATAGGCGAAGCGGACCATGAGCCGTGACAACGGCTCGTACCGCGCCGTAAGGTCCGGACGACATGCTGAACACCGCCAACGTCCTCACCCTGTCGCGCATCGTGGCGATCCCGCTGGTCGTGATCGCCATGTGGCTCGACCGCCCCTGGTCGCCATGGGTGTCCGTCTTCCTGTTCGCGGCGGCGGCGATCACCGACTGGTTCGACGGTTACTTCGCCCGCCGCTATCACCAGATCTCGCGGCTGGGACGCTTCCTCGATCCGATCGCCGACAAGCTCCTGGTGGCGGCGGTCCTGGTCATGCTGGTGCGCAGCGGCCCGCTGCAGGACGTCCATGTCTTCGCCGCCCTGATCATCCTGGCGCGGGAGATCCTGGTGTCGGGACTGCGCGAGTTCCTCGCCGAGCTGCGCGTCGGCCTGCCCGTCAGCCATCTCGCCAAGTGGAAGACCACCGTGCAGATGGCCGCCATCGCCTTCCTCCTGGTGGGCGATGCGGCGTCTCCCATCATCACCACCATCGGGCTGTGGCTGATCTGGATCGCCGCCGGCCTCACGCTGATCACGGGCTACGACTATCTGCGCACCGGCCTGCGCCACATGGCCGAGGATGCATCGACGAGTAGCGCCGAATGAAAGTGAGATACTTCGCCTGGATGAAGCGGACCGTGGGTCTGGCCGAGGAGCAGGTCGAGCCGCCGGCCGACGTGCGCACCATCGCCGACCTGGTCGCGTGGCTGCGCGCGCGCAGTGCCGGCCATGCCGAGGCCCTGGCGGAAGGCGCCGCCTTCGGCGCCGCCATCGATCATCGCACGGCGCCGTTCGACGCCCCGCTGGCCGGCGCTCAGGAAGTCGCCTTCTTTCCTCCCTTCACCGGAGGCTGACGCCATGACGGTACGGGTCCAGGAAGAGGATTTCGATGTCGGTGCCGAACTCGAGCGCCTGACTCAGGCCAACAAGCGCATCGGCGGCCTGACCGTCTTCGTCGGCCTGGTGCGTGAGATGCACATGCGCGAGGGCCTGCACCGCGACCGCATCGATGCGCTTACCCTCGAGCACTATCCCGGCATGACCGAGAAGGCGCTGGAGGAGATCGAGGCCGAGGCGCATCAGCGCTGGCCGCTCGAGGCGACGCTGATCGTGCATCGCTACGGCCGCCTCGCGGCCGGCGACCGCATCGTGCTGGTTGCCGCGGGGTCGCCGCACCGCGAAGCCGCCTTCGAGGCCTGCGCGTTCCTGGTCGACTGGCTCAAGACCAAGGCGCCGTTCTGGAAGCTGGAAGACACGGCCGCCGGGGAGAAGTGGGTCGGTGCGCATGAAGGTGACGCCGAGGCGGCGGCCCGCTGGGAAGGAAAAGCGAAGGCGTAGCGCGGCAGCGCAGGGCGTTGATCCCGACCATCGTCAATGTTAGGGGAAATCCGCAGGCGCCTGCTGATTCCCACGGCGCCGTATCGCTCGATGCTGCATTGGCTGTTCTGACGTGAGTCCCATAGCTTCTGCCGGAATGGCCTTCGGGTTGATCCTCGCAAGCGCGGCAACCGGAATGGCGCTGCGCCGCGTCCTGCCGGGACATCATCTCGAGGGCGACTCGAAGGAAGTCATCCGGTTGGCGACGGCACTGATCGCCACGATGTCGGCTCTGGTGCTGGCCCTGCTGTTCTCTTCGACCCGCACGTCGTTCGAACACAACAGCGCCTCGCTCAGCCGCATGACCGCCGACATCGTCGAGCTCGACCAGCTGCTGGAGGAATACGGTCCGGAGGCGAAGTCTCTGCGAAAGACACTGCGTTCGGAAATCCAGCCGATGATCGATTCGATCTGGAGGGACGATGCCGAGGCGCACGGCGTCAAACCCATCCAGAAGCCGCGCGGCGAAGTCATCCTCGCCATGCTCCGCGAACTCACGCCGAAGACGCCGGCGCAGGCTTCCATCCAGGCTCGCGCCCTGCAGGTCGGCACCGATCTTGCCCAGACTCACCTGGCGCTGTTCGCCCAACCCTCCGATGCGATTTCCTCGACCTTCATGGCCGTGCTGGTCATGTGGCTGATGTTCATCTTCGGCGTGTTCAGCATGTCGTCGTCGCCCAATCCGACGCTGACCATCATTCTCTTCGTCTGCATCCTGTCGGCGTCAGCGGCGATCTACCTCGTCATGGAGCTCGGCCTGCCATTCGGCGGCCTGATGCAGTTGTCCAGCGACAGCTTGCGCAACGCGCTAAAGTGACCGGGCCGGGCGATTCCCGTCCGCCTCACCTGCCGCGACTCTATCCCAGGGCGACCAGGGCGAGATTTCCCAGTCCCCGCTCGCGCAGCCGGTCCGCTGCCATCAGCGCCCTCTGGCCGCTGCGGCAGCAGAGGACAATGCGCTGCGACGGCAGAGGAGACGTCGCGATCTCGTCGATGCGATCCACCTCGAGCCGCCGCGCGCCGGCGAAGGGCGAGACCGGCGCCTCTTCGAGGCCGCGCAGGTCGACGACGAGGTCGTCGCGCGTCACGCTGGACGGCGCGATGAACGGCACCGAGGCCTCGGGCTCCGGACTGCCTTCGAAGCCGAAGCCGCCGAAGGAGAGGCGCCGGGCGTCGAACGTGACGACGCGCCCGAGCGCCGTGGGCTCGATGCCAAGCAGCAGGTTCAGCACGATGTGGGCCTGCAGGCTGCCCAGCACGGCGACGGCCGTGCCGAGCACGCCGACCGTGGCGCACGTGCCGCCATCGATCGACACATCGGGAAAGACGGCGCGGTAGCTGGGGCCGCCGCCGCAGAAGGCACCGACATAGCCGGTGAGGCCGATCACCGAGGCGCTGACCAGCGGCTTCGCCTTCGCGTGACAGGTGTCGCTCAGCATGTAGGTGACGGCAAAGCTGTCGGCGGCATCGACGACGATGTCGGCCCCCGCGACCAGCCGTTCGACATTCTGCGGCGTCAGCCGCTCGACCACGGCGTCGACGGCCACATCCGGATTGAACCGCTGCAGCACCGCCTGCGCCGCCTTGGCCTTGGGCGCGCCGATGTCGGCCATGCCATAGAGCGGCTGGCGATGCAGGTTGGTCTCCTCGACCGTGTCGTGATCGACGATCGTGAGCCGGCCGACACCCGCGCCGGCAAGGTACTGCAGCACCGGGCAGCCGAGCCCGCCCGCGCCCACCACCAGCACCGACGCCGCGGCGAGCTTCGCCTGGCCAGCCGTGCCGACCTCGCCGAGGATCGTCTGGCGGGCGTAGCGGTCGGTCATGCCGCCACCCGGGTCGCGGCGATCCATGCCTTCGTCTGGCCCAGCGGATCGGCATGGTTGACGATGTCGCCGACGACGGCCGCGGAATCGGCGCCGGCCGCCAGGCAGAGCCGGGCGCGCTCCACCGTGAGCCCGCCGATGGCCACCAGCGGCTTGCTGCCGATCCGCTTCTTCCATTCGCCGATGCGCTCCAGCCCCTGCGGCGCCCACGGCATCTTCTTGAGCAGCGTCGGATAGATCGGGCCGAGCGCGACATAGTCGGGATCGGCCGCCAGCCCCTTCTCCAGCTCGGCATGGTCGTGCGTGCTGACGCCCAGCAGGAGACCGGCGCGCCGGATCGCCTTCACGTCGGCATCGGCGAGGTCCTCCTGGCCGAGATGGACCCAGCGGCACTTCTCGTCGATGGCGATTTGCCAGTAGTCGTTGACGATGAGGTCGGCGCCGTGCGCCTCGCACACGGCCTTGGCCTCGCGCACCTGGCGCCGCAGCTCCGCCTCGGGCTGGTCCTTGATGCGCAGCTGGATG
The DNA here is from genome assembly GCA_018240685.1 of Pseudomonadota bacterium. Classification (GTDB taxonomy): domain Bacteria; phylum Pseudomonadota; class Alphaproteobacteria; order Reyranellales; family Reyranellaceae; genus Reyranella. The sequence goes on from JAFEFG010000086.1 coordinate 4,599, forward strand.
AAGCGCGCGCCGGCGGGCACCAGTCGCGCCACCCAGCCCGCGTCGGGAACGACGGGATAGAAACGGTCGATCATCGTCAATCTCCAAGCGCCGCGCGACCGATGGTCGGCGTCGACGGCACGGCCATGTCACGCGGCTCCATCGGCTGCGCCTTGAAGGCCATGCGGCCGGCCTCGATGGCGATCGCAAAGGCTTTGGCCATCGCGACCGGATCGCCGGCTTCCGCAACGGCCGTGTTCAGCAGCACCGCGTCGTAGCCGAGCTCCATCGCCGCCGCGGCATGCGACGGCACGCCCAGCCCGGCATCGACCACCAGCGGAATGTCCGGGAAATGCGCCCGCAGCGCCTTGAGCCCGTAGACGTTGTTGAGGCCGCGCGCGGACCCGATCGGCGCGCCCCAGGGCATCAGCACCCGGCAGCCCGCCTCGACCAGGCGGTCGGCCACGGAGAGGTCCTCGGTGGTGTAGGGAAAGACCTCGAACCCGTCCTCGCCCAGGATGCGCGCCGCCTCGACCAGCCCGAACACGTCGGGCTGCAGCGTCTCGTCGTCGCGGATCACCTCGAGCTTGATCCAGGGTGTGTCGAACAGCTCGCGCGCCATGTGGGCGGTCGTCACCGCTTCCTTGACCGTATGGCAGCCGGCGGTGTTGGGCAGCACGCGCACGCCCATCGACCGCACCAGCGCCCAGAAGCTCTGGCCGCTGCGCTCGGGGCCGGACTCGCGGCGCAGCGACACCGTCACGACCTCCGCCCCCGAGGCCTGGATGGCATCGGCCAGGATCTTCGGCGAGGGATAGCGCGCCGTCCCCAGCAGCAGACGCGACGCTAGCTCGACTCCATAGAAGGCCATGGCTCAGCCTCCCTGCATGGGCGCCACGACCTCGATCTTGTCGCCCTCGCTCAAGGTGGTGGTCGGACGGGCGGCGGCGGCCACGAAGCGGCCGTTCACGGCCGTCGCGATCTTCCGCCCGCCATAGCCGAGCGTCTCCAGCGCGCCGGCCAGGGTGCCGACCTGGATTTCACGCTGGTCGCCGTTGACGTAGATCCGCATCGATCGTCTCCAGAGGAGCAAGTTGCCCGGCCGCCAGGTCGGCGACCTGCCGCGCGAGGTCCGGTGCGAGCAGGAAGCCGTGGCGATAGAGGCCGTTGGGATGGAGCGTCCCGCCCACGCGGCGAACCGCCGGAATGTTGTCCGGAAAGGCCGGCCGCACGTCGGCGTTGATCTCGAGGATCTCGGCCTCGGCGAAGGCGGGATGAAGCGCGTAGGCGGCGTTCAGGAGTTCGAGCGTCGAGCGCACGGTCGGACCGCTGCGCGTGTCGCTTTCGATCATGGTGGCGCCCACCATGAACACCCCGTCGCCGCGCGGCACGACATAGAGCGGGATGCGCGGATGCAGCAGGCGCACCGGCCGCGAGAAGCGGACATCGCGCGAACGGACGACCAGCATCTCGCCGCGCACGCCGCGCAGATCGGGCAGCGCATCGCGCGCCGCGAGGCCGCGGCAGTCGACGACCAGGCCGGCCTCGATCCCGGCTGGCGCAAGCTCGGTCCCGAAGCGGATCGGCACGCCGCGACGGCGCAGCGCCTCGGCCAGAGCCGCAAGCGCGCGGCGCGGATCGACATGCGCCTCGTCGGCGAAGAAGAGCCCCTGGCGGAAGCGGCCGGCGAGATCCGGCTCCAGCTCGGCGATGCGCTCGCCGCCGATGCGCTCGAAACGCTCGGTGCGCGCGGCGAAGCGCGTGAGCTCGGCCGCGTCTCGCGCATGGGCGACCACCAGCGTGCCCTCATGCACCGTGCCGGGATAATGCCGCGCCCACCAGGCGATCGACGGCGCACCGCGCTCCGCCACGACCGGATCGGTGCCCGCGCGCTCGCACCAGGGCGCGAGCATGCCGCCGGCCATCCACGAGCAGCAGCCGTCGCCCAGCGCCCGGCCTCGTTCGACGACCTCGACCGCGTGTCCGCGTTCACTCAGCTCGAGCGCGCAGCAAAGGCCTGCGACACCCGCCCCCACGACGATGATTCTGGATTGGCTCACCGAAAAACTCCCGTTCCTTCGCCGGCATGACCCGGATCAGGTTCAAAGGGTTCAGCCGCAACCGGCTGTCTCAGTCCGGGCTCCTGGCGGAGACCGGACACCCCTCGGACGTTCGGTAAACAGACTGCGCGCGCGGGCGCCTGTCAAGACGGCGGGCTATGCCGCTTTCGCAGGGACCGGCTGCGCCAGATGGGCCGATTCGCCGAACCCCTCGCAATCGGGCCGCCGCACCAGTTCCGCATAGTCCGCCATCAGCGTGCGGGTCATGGGACCGACCTGATAGGGACGGTGATCGATCGAACCGACCGGCACGATCTCGGCCGCCGTGCCGCACAGGAACACCTCGGTCGCCTCGTCGAGTTCCTCGGGCATCACGGCGCGCTCCTCGACCGCCCAGCCGCGCCGTTCGGCCATGCCGATCACCGCGCGCCGCGTGATGCCGTCGAGGAAGTTCTCGACCTTGGGCGTCACCAGCCTACTGCCCCGGACCAGGAAGATGTTGGCACCCGTGGATTCGGCGAGACGGCCCTGCCAGTCGAGCATCAGGGCGTCGTCGAAGCCCGCCTTCAACGCGCGATCCTTCTCGATGCCGCAGATGATGTAGAGACCGGCGGCCTTGGCCCCGCCCGGCGCGAGATCGGCCGAAGGCCGGCGATACCTGGCCATCGTGACCTTGATGCCGCCCGGCTTCACCTGCACGGAGAGCCTTCCCTCCTGCGCCCAGGGAGCGATCGCCACATGCACTCGGGTCCCGATCGCGGACACACCCAGCACCTCGGAGCCGCGCCAGGCGATCGGACGCACATAGCCCGACGACAGGTTGTTCGCCTTCACCACCGCCCGCGTCGCCTCGTCGATCTGCTCGCGCGTCCAGGGAAGGTCGTAGTCCAGCAGCCGGGCCGAATTGATGAGCCGCGCGCTGTGTGCGGAAAGGCGGAAGACCCGGCCGTCGTAGATGCGTTCGCCCTCGAAGACCGCCGACCCGTAATGCAGCGCATGGGTGAGGACGTGCGTCTTGGCCTCCCGCCAGGGCAGCAGGTCGCCATCGCACCAGATCCAGCCGTCCCGGTCTGCCATCGTTAACGACATTGCCGTGTCTCCTTCAAAATGATTCTGAACTGATCGTTTTTTACCGTCTATTAGCAATCTTCAGTCTAGATAGGTCAGCAATACTGACCATGTCAATATTCCTGTCCGGAATGGCGGCAATGCGGGATCGGGAAATCTCTGGAATGGAAAATCAGGCCGGAGCGGTGCGAGGAACGAACCTGCAGGGGCCGATCCCGCCAGCCGATGGGGGAGCGGCGGTCTCCGGGTATCGACGCGGCGGCTCAGCCTCTATAGTGAAAGGCCAACGCAGACGACGTGTCAGTCATGGTTGAAACGAGATCCCCCGCTAACCCGCTGTTTCTGCGTGACGAAGAGCTGCGACAGGGCATCGAACTCATGTTCTACGCCTATCGCGATTTCACCTTCGAGATCGACCAGCTGCTGAAGCACTACCAGCTCGGCCGCGCCCATCACCGCGCGCTCTACTTCATCGGCCGCCATCCGGGCCAGACGGTGGGCCACCTGCTGTCGATCCTCAAGGTGACCAAGCAGTCGATCAGCCGCGTGCTGAAGGACCTGCTGGAGCAGGGCTATGTCGAGCAGAAGAGCGGGCCGCGCGACCGCCGCGAACGGCGGCTGTGGCTCACCGAGAAGGGCCAGGCGCTCGAACGCGAGCTGACCGACCGGCAGAGCCAGCGCTTCGCGCGCGCCTATCGCGAGACGGGAGCGGAGGCCGTCGAAGGCTTCCGCAAGGTGATGCTGGGACTGCTCGACCCCGTCGAACGGGCCGAAGTCGACAAGCGCGTGCGCGGAAGCGGCCGTTGACCGACATGTCGTCGACCGACGCGGAGCCCGCCTCCGACAAGCCGCATATCCTTGTGGTCGATGACGACACCCGGCTGCGCGACCTGCTGAAGTCGTTCCTGTCGCGCGGCGGATTTCGCGTTACCGTCGCCGGCAGCGCGGCCGAGGCGCGCGAGCGACTGGGCGTCCTCGACTTCGACCTCATCGTGCTCGACGTCATGATGCCGGGCCAGACCGGCCTCGACTTCGCCGGCGAGCTGCGCCGCACCAGCGACGTGCCGATCCTCATGCTGACGGCGATGGGCGATGCCAAGGACCGGATCGCCGGCCTCGAGGCAGGTGTCGACGATTATCTCAGCAAGCCGTTCGAACCACGCGAGCTGCTGCTGCGCATCCAGAGCGTGCTGCGGCGCGGCCGCCCGGCCGAGGTCGTGGCCGAGCCGGGCAACGTCACCTTCGGCCCCATGCAGTTCAATCTCGCCCTGGGCGAGCTCACGCAAGCCGGCAAGCGCGTCCCCCTCACCGAGGCCGAGATCGCGCTGCTGCGCGCGCTGGCCGCGCGCATGGGCGAGGCGCTGAGCCGCGAGGCGCTATGCAGGAGCGTCGGCGGCGGCATGAACGAGCGCGCCATCGACGTGCAGGTCACGCGCCTGCGGCGCAAGATCGAACCCGACCCCGGCTTCCCCCGCTACCTGCGCACGGTGCGCGGTCAGGGCTATCGCCTGGTGGACGCATGAGCGCCGACCGATGAGACGACTGCGCGATCATTTCGACTCGATTGCGGAATGGGCCGACCGCCATTCGCCGCAGACGCTATTCGCGCGCGCGCTCATCATCATCGTCGTGCCGATGCTGCTGCTGCAGGCGCTGAGCGCGTGGTGGTTCTACAGCCAGCGCGGCGACAACGTCACCAACCGGCTCGCCTTCCTGCTGGTGCGCGACCTGCGCATGCTGATCGCCATGCGATCCGACTTTCCCGACGAAGCCCATCGCGTCTGGATCACCCGGCACGCCGCCGAGGACCTGCTGCTCTATGTCCGGTTCTACAAGGGCATCGTGCAGGAATTCAGGCCGCCGGCCTATTTCGACATCGTCGCGCGCGAGGTGCAGGGTGCGCTCGATGCCGACCTGAAGCGTCCCTACTTTCTCGACAACGACGTCGGCGGCGACCAGCTGCTGCTGCAGATCCAGCTCAACGACGGCGATGTGATGGAAGTGCTGGTGCCGCACGTGCGGCTCACCTTCGGATCGAGCTTCGCCTACGTGCTGGCCCAGCTCGGCCTGGCGCTGGTCCTGTTCGGCCTGGCGATCTGGTTCATGCGCCGCGAGCTGGTACCGATCGAGCATCTCGGCGTGGCCGCCGATGCACTGGGCAAGGGACGCGACATTCCCGACTTCGCTTTCTCGGGCGGCACGCGCGAGGTGCGCAACGCGGCCACCGCGTTCCAGACCATGCGCATCCGGCTCAGCCGTTCGATCCAGCAGCGCACCGAGATGCTGGCCGGCGTCAGCCACGATCTGCGTACGCCGCTCACGCGCATGAAGCTGTCGCTGGCGCTGCTGCCGGAATCGCCCGAGACCAAGGAACTTTCCGCCGACGTCGCCGACATGGAGCGCATGATCGAGGGCTACCTTGCCTTCGCGCGCGGCGAGGGCGACGAGAACACCGAGCCGGTCGACCTGTCCGAGATCCTCGAGGAGGTGGCCGCCGGCGCGCGGCGCGACAATGCCAAGGTCGAGGTGAGCTGGCAGGGCGACATGCTGGTCGAGCTGCGGCCGCTGGCGGTGAAGCGCTGCCTCACCAACCTGGTCGCCAATGCACTGCGCCACGGGACGCGCGCCCGCATCCAGGCCGTGCGCGGCCGGACGTCGGTCGAGATCACCGTCGACGACGACGGCCCCGGCATTCCGCCCGAGCGGTACGAGGACGTGTTCCGCCCCTTCTACCGGCTCGACGAGTCGCGCAACGTCGATACCGGCGGTGTCGGCCTCGGCCTCACCATCGCGCGGGACGTCGCGCGCAGCCACGGCGGCGACGTCTCGCTCGCGCCGTCGCCTCTGGGCGGCCTGCGCGTCGTCGTGCGGCTTCCGGTCTGAGCCGCCGGGAGACTTGCGAGCCCGCCACCTGTGCTAGAGTGAACCGAAACCCGAGAGCAATGATGTCCAATACGCAGTCCCTGAAATTCACGCGCGTTCCGCATCCGTCGCCGGTTCCGGCCGCCAAGCGGGCCGAACTCCTGAAGAATCCCGGCTTCGGCCGGGTCTTCTCCGATCACATGGTGACCATCCGCTACAGCGAGGCCAAGGGCTGGCACGACGCCAGGATCGAGCCGCGCGCGCCGATCCCGATGGATCCGGCTGCCGCCGTCCTGCACTACGCCCAGGAGATCTTCGAAGGCCTCAAGGCCTATCGCACCGCGGACGGCGGCGCGACACTGTTCCGGCCGGAGGAGAATGCGCGCCGCTTCCAGCAATCGGCCACCCGCCTCGCCATGCCGATCCTGCCCGAGAAGGTGTTCCTCGAGGCCTGCGACCTGCTCGTCAGCACCGATCGCGACTGGATCCCCGACGGCGACGGCAGCCTCTACCTGCGACCGTTCATGTTCGCCAACGAGACCTTCCTCGGCGTGAAGCCTTCGTCCGACTACCTGTTCATGGTCATCGCCTCGTCGGTCGGCGCCTACTTCAAGACCGACGCGCCGGCGGTCTCGGTCTGGGTCTCGACGGAATACACCCGCGCCGCGCCCGGCGGCACCGGCGCCGCCAAGTGCGGCGGCAACTATGCGGCGAGCCTGCTTGCCCAGGCCGAGGCGACGACGCACGGCTGCGACCAGGTCGTGTTCCTCGATGCCCGCGAGCAGAAATGGGTCGAGGAGCTGGGCGGCATGAACGTGTTCTTCGTGTTCGACGACGGCTCGCTGTCGACGCCGCCGCTCGGCGGCACGATCCTGCCCGGCATCACGCGCTCGTCGCTGATCACGCTCGCGAAGGACAAGGGCATCAAGGTCCGCGAGGAGCGCTACTCGATCGACCAGTGGCGCACCGACGCCGGCACCGGACGGCTGCGCGAGGCCTTCGCCTGCGGCACGGCCGCGGTCGTGACGCCGATCGGCACCGTGCGCAGCAAGGACGGCGAGTTCAGGATCGGCAACGGCGGCTCCGGCGCCAAGACCGAGGAGCTGAAGGCCGCCCTGGTCGGCATCCAGCGCTGCCGCGCGCCCGATCCGCACGGCTGGATCCACAAGGTGTTCTGATCGACGGTCGCTAGAACAGCTTGCCGCCGTCGGGCACGGGCTTGTCGGGACCGATCAGCACGACGGCGCCGTCCCGATCAGGAAAGCCGAGCGTCAGCACCTCGGACATGAACTTGCCGATCTGGCGCGGCGGGAAGTTCACCACCGCCGCGACCTGACGGCCGACGAGGCTCTCCGGTGCATAGTGCACCGTGATCTGGGCCGAAGATTTCTTGATGCCGATCTCCGGACCGAAGTCGATCTCGAGCGTGATGGCGGGCTTGCGCGCGCCATCCAGCGGCCGGGCGGCGCGGATGGTGCCGACGCGGATGTCGACCTTGGTGAAGTCGTCGTAGGCGATCGTCGTCATGGGGCCGGCAGCCTAGTGCCGGGACGCCAAAAGAAAAGGCCATTCCTCGCGGAATGGCCTTTCGTGCGGTCGACGCGACGTCGACGGCTTACTTCTTGGCGAGCGCGGCCTTGACCTCGTCGGTCAGCTCGGCAATGCGCTCGTTGAGCGCGTTGAAGGCATCGGTCTGGCCCTTGGTGTAGAGATCGCCCAGCTCCTTGGCATTGGCGAGAGCAGAGTCGTAGCTCTTCTTGGCGAAGTCGATCTGCTTGGCGGCCTTCTCTTCCATGGTGGCGGCGGCCAGCACTTCGCTGCCGTGCTTGGAGAGGTCTTCCATCGCCGCGCGGATCATGTCGCCCTGGCGCTGCGCGATCGTCTTCAGCGACTCGACGGCCGAGGTGCTGGCCGACGTCATCGCGGCGAGGTTCTTGCGGTTGGCTTCGACGATCGACTCGACGTTGAGCGCCGGGAACTTGAACTCGCCGGCAATCTTGCTGAAGTCGAAGTCGGCAAAGGGATTCTTGAAGGTGCCATTGGCGTACATGAGGATCTCCTCGAACTTAAGGCTGGACGGCTGGGACTGGCTGAAACTCGGCACCGTTATGTTGCGGTGCACAACGATGCTAAATTTATGTCCCGCGTCCGCTAAGTCAAGGAACTTTTGTGCATTGCACAAAATATTCACGCCGCAGGCGTGTCAGAATGCCGACGTGCCGATAAATTTCTATATCTTTCAAAAGGTTGTGCCCACCGCTCGGCGGTCTTGAGGCGATTGTCGAGCGCCGCCATGGTCTTGGAAAGATCGAGCGTGTCGTCGTGATCGAACACCCGGGACACGTAAAAATCGATCGCAAGCAGGCCGTGCTGGCGGACCAGTCCCGACAAACCTTCGCTGGGCAGCGCGGCCGCCGCGAGCATGGCGGCCATCGAGCGACGGAAGAACGGACCGAGCGTCAGGGCCAGAATGGGGTCGCGCGCCACGGCCCGCCGCACGGCGCGCACCGCCTCCTGATGCGGCCGCAGCGCGTCGTAGCGGCGCATCATGACGTCGAACAGCCGATCGCGCGCCGTCTCCTCGGGATCGCGCTGCGATGGACCGCCGGCCAGCACCTCGGCGTCGATGCGGGCCAGGAAGGCGGCCACCAGTGAGACCTTGTCGGGATGGAGGCGATAGAGTTCGGCGATGCCCAGGCCCGACACCTCCGCGACATCGCGCAGGCTCACCGCCTCGAAGCCCCGCTCCGCGATCAACCGAAGAAAGGCGTCGAGCGCCTTGTCGGTATCGGCGCTCATCCCGCCAGCTCCTTCGAGCGCCGCGATGCCGCCGCGAGCGCCCGGTCGAACACGGGCTGGATGCCGTCCGCGGCCATCAGCACCTTCAGCGCCTCCGCGGTCGTGCCGCCCGGACTGGTGACGTTGATGCGCAGCTGCGCGGCCGGCTCGGACGACTGGCGCAGCAGCTCGCCGCTGCCGGCAACGGTGGCGCGCGCGAGCTGCATGGCCATGTCGGGCGCAAGGCCGAGCCTGGCGCCCGCCGCCGCCATGGCCTCGACCAGCAGGAAGACATAGGCCGGGCCGCTGCCCGACAGCGCCGTGACCGGATCCATCAGCGCCTCGTCCTCGACCCACAGCGCCTGGCCGACCGCCTCGAGCAGCTCCTGGCACTTCTTCTTCTCCGCTTCCGACACGCCCTTGGCGGCGGTCGCGACGGTGATCCCCTGGCGCACCGCGGCCGGCGTGTTCGGCATCGCCCGCACCACCTTCGCCGCCGCCCCGAGATGACCGGCGAAGTAGGCCAGCGTCTTGCCGGCCGCGATCGACAGGAAGACCGCGCCGGCGTCGGCGAAGCGCCGGAGATCGGGCAGCACCGCATCCATGGTCTGGGGCTTCACTGCCAGCACGACGATCTCCGGCGTCTCGTGCAGCTCCGTCGAGGAGGCGACGGTGCGCAGGCCCGGCTTCTGCGGCCGCAGTGCCTCGACAGGCTCGGCGACGACGACGTCCGATGCCGCCAGGCCGCGCATCAGCCAGCCGTCCAGCATCGCGCCGCCCATCTTGCCGCACCCGACCAACAGAAGCTTGCCCATCACCGTCTCTCCTCTTGCCGCGGTCAGCGGCCCTTGAACTGCGCCGCGCGCTTCTCGCGGAAGGCGGCCGCGCCTTCCTTGCGATCCTCGCTGTTGGCGATCTGCTCGAGCTTGTAGCGCTCGGGAACGAAGATTTCCGCCGGTCCCTTGGGCAGCGTCTGGTTCGCGAAGTCACGCAGCGTGCGAATAACCAGCGGCGCGGAGCCGGCGATCACGCTCGCCATGCGCCGGGCTTCCTGGCGTTCCTGCCCCGCCGGCACGACCTTGTTGACGAAGCCGACGTCGTAGGCGCGCTTGACCGAGATCTCCTCGCCGAGCAGCAGCAGCTCCATCGCCACCTTGTGCGGCATGCGCGACACGATGCCCGGCATCAGGCCGCCGAAGACGCCGACCTTGGCTTCCGGATACATGAATTTCGTGGTGTCGGCCGAGACCATGAGATCGCAGGTCATGACCAGGCAGATGCCGCCGCCGATCACCCAGCCCTGGGTGGCGGCGATCACTGGCTTGCTGAGCTTGTGGCTGACATCGGGCACGGCCTTCCACATCGCGGCCGGTGGATTGTTCAGGTCCGCGCCGACGCAGAAGGACGAGCCGTCCGCCTGCAGGACCGCGACCTTGTCGTCCCCGGCCTCGAAGGCGCGATAGGCTTCGTAGAGCCCGTCGCACAGCTCCTGCGTCAGGGCGTTGCGCTTCTCGGCGCGCGTCATGGTGATGGTGGTGATACCTTCGCTCGACTCGACTTTAACAAGACTCACGGCGTCCTCCTGGTTCTTGCGCGGGATGCTAGCAGCCGACCATACTCGCTGCATCAGGAGTCCCATCATGCAGACCCGCAATCCGTTTATCGACGACCTCACCAAGCTCGCCAACGGCGCCATGGGTGCGCTGAGCGGCGTGAAGGACGAGGTCGAAGCCCGCGTCCGCGACCAGATCGCGCGCATCCTCGACGGCATGGACATTCCGCGCCGCGAGGAGTTCGAGGTCGTCAAGGCCATGGCCGCCAAGGCCCGCGAGGAAAATGAGGAGCTGAAGAAGCAGATCGCCGACCTGCAGGCGAAGCTGGGCCAGTAGGGAATACGTCGTCTTCCGGCCCGCGGTCCGGAAGGAAAGAAGAGGCATCGTACATGCGCGTAGGAGTCGAAGTCGGCGGTACCTTCACGGATCTCGTCGCGGTCGAGGGCGGCAGGGTCGTCGTCACGAAGGTGCCGAGCACGCCGCGATCGCCCGACATCGGCGCCTTTGCCGCCCTCACCGACTCCGGCATCGATCTCGCCGGCATCGAGGATCTCGGCCACGGCTCGACGGTGGCGACCAACGCCGTCCTCGAACGCAAGGGCGCCGCGGTCGCTTTCGTCGCCACGGCGGGCTTCCGCGACCTGCTCTTCATGCAGCGTCACGACCGGCGCAACATCTACGACCTCTTCTACGCCAAGCCGGCGCCGCCGGTGCGGCGCAAGGACTGCTTCGAGGCCCACGAGCGGATCGGTGCCGACGGATTCGTCGAGACACCGCTCGACGAGGCCCGGGTGCGGGCGGATCTGATCCCGGCGCTGCAGGCCGGCGGCTATCGCGCCGTCGCGATCTGCCTGCTGAACGCCTACGCCAACCCCGTCCACGAGAAGCGACTCGCGGCGCTGCTCGCGGAGGCGATCCCCGGTCTGCTCGTCACCTGCAGCCATCAGGTCGCCCGCGAATTCCGCGAGTTCGAGCGCGCCTCGACGACGCTGCTGTCGGCCTATGTCCAGCCGGTGATCGACGGCTACCTGCACCGGTTCGAGAACAAGCTCGCCGAGGCCGGCTTCAGGGGCCGCTTCACCGTGATGCAGTCGAACGGCGGCCGCCTGCCGGCCGATGCGATGCGCCAGAGCGCCATCACCGCACTTTTCTCCGGCCCCGCGGCCGGCGTGGTGGGTGCGACGCGCCAGGCCGCACGCTCGGGCTTCAGGGACCTGATCACCTTCGACATGGGCGGCACCTCGACCGATGTCTGCCTGGTGCAGGACGGCCGTCCCTCGCTCGCCTCCGAGAGCGAGATCGACGGGCTGCCGGTCCGCACGCCGATCCTCGACATCGTCTCGGTCGGTGCGGGCGGCGGCTCGATCGCCTGGGTCGACGACGGCGGCATGCTGCGCGTGGGCCCGCAGAGCGCCGGCGCCGATCCCGGGCCGGCCTGCTACGGCCGCGGCGGCACCGAGCCCACGACCACCGATGCCCATGTCGTGACCGGCACGATCCGGCCGGCGGCGTTCCTGGGCGGACGCATGACCCTCGACGCCGAGGCCGCGCGCCGGGCCTTCGCGCCGCTGGCCGAGCGCTTCGGGCTCGGCGTCGAGCAGGCGGCGTCCTCGGCGCTGCAGCTCGCCGACGCCAACATCGTACGCGCGATCCAGCTCGTTTCCACCGAGCGCGGCCGCGATCCGCGCGACTACGCCCTGGTGCCGTTCGGCGGCGCCGGGCCGCTGCATGCGGCGCGCATCGCCGAGGAGCTCGGCATCGCGACCATCGTCGTGCCGCCCAATGCCGGCGTCATCTCGGCCTACGGGCTGGTGGCGTCGGACTACACCAAGTTCGACGCCGTCACGCGCAAGATGAAGCTCGACGAGAACGCCGCCCGCGAGGCCGGCCGCCTCTTCGCCGAGATGCGGGCGCGGCTGGCGGCCCAGTTCGCCGACATGAAGCTGCCGGGCGAACTCGTCTACACGCACACGCTCGACATGCGCTTCGTCGGCCAGGCCTTCGAGGTCGCGGTGGAGATTCCCGCCGACCGGCTCGAATCGCTCGATGCGGCCTATCTTTCCGGGCTGTTCGCCGACGTCCATCACCGCACCTTCATGCACGGCGCCGCGCTCGACCGGCCGGTCGAGATCGTCACCCTGCGCGTGGGGGCGACGCTGCCCATCGGCCTGCCGCCACGCCTCGACCGCGAGGCCGTGGAGGCCCATCCGGCGGTGCGCACACGCATCTTCCACGGCGACGCCTGGATCGACTGTGCCCGCCACACCGCCGAGGCGCTGACCGAAGGCGAGCGCATCGAGGGGCCGGCCGTCATCGAAGGCCGCACCGCCACCACCTGGGTGCCGGCCGGCTGGGCCGCCACCCTCGACCCGGCCGACAACCTCATCCTGCGGAGGGCATCATGAGTACGGCTCTCAATCCTCTCGACTACGCCGTCATCAGCCAGGCCCTGATCGCAGCCGCGCGCGAGATGGGTGTGAAGCTGATCCGCTCCGCCTACTCCACCATCCTGCGCGAGGCGCGCGACGGCTCTGCCGGGCTGATGGATCGCCACGGCAACACGGTGGCGCAGGCCGAGCTGATCCCCATGCAGCTCGGGCCCATCGGCGAGACGCTGCGCGCCTGCCTCAAGCGCCATCCCGTGGAGACGCTCGAGGAAGGGGACTTCCTGATCAACAACGATCCGTTCGAGGGCGGCCAGCACATCCCCGACGTGTTCATCTTCACGCCGATCTTCGTCGCCGGCCGCGTCGTGGGCTTCGGCGCTTCGGTGGCGCACCATCTCGATCTCGGCGGCGGCGCGCCCGGCCTCAACATTCACGCCAGCGACGTCTACCAAGAGGGGCTGCGCTTCCCGCCCAGCAAGTACAACTTCCCGCGCGACTGGAACGGCGGCTCGTTCGAGCGGCTGGTGGCCGCCAACGTGCGCGTGCCCGATCTCACGATCGGCGACTTCAACGCCCAGTTCGCCGCCAACGCCATCGGCGTCCTGCGCGTGAAGCAGCTCTGCGAACGCTACGGCATCGACAAGGTCGAGGCGGCGATGCAGGAGATGCAGGACTATTCCGAGCGCCGCGTGCGCGCGGCCATCGCCCAGGCGCCCAAGGGCACCTTCTACGGCGAGGATGCGATCGACGACGACGGCGTCACCGACGATCCGCTGGTCATCAAGGCCAAAGTCACCATCGCCGACGACTCGGTCGAGATCGACTTCGAGGGCACCTGCGCGCAGATCAAGCGCAACCTCAACTGCCCCTATTCCAGCACGCTGTCGGCGGCGCTGTCGTGCGTGAAATCGGTGCTGACCAGTCCCGACATCCCCTACAACGAGGGCATGGCACGGCCGATCCGCATCAAGGTGCCCTACGGCTCCCTGCTCAACCCGCGTCCGCCGGCGCCGGTGCGGGCGCGCATGATCCCGGCCTATCGCGTCTTCAACGCAGTGATGAAGGCGTTGGCGCAGGCGCTGCCGGACAAGGTCATCGCCGCGGGCTTCGACTGCACTACCGCCTTCTGCCTCAGCCATCTCGGCGAGAAGGGCTACAGCGTCTATCTCGAGATCTTCGGCGGCGGCTATGGCGCCTCGAAAGGCGCCGACGGCTGCGACGCCGTCGATTCGCCGCTCAGCAACTGCTCCAACGCGCCGGTCGAATCGCTCGACATCGACTACGACTTCTTCCGCATCGTCGGCTATGAGCTGGCGCCCGATTCCTTCGGCCTCGGCGCACGCCGCGGCGGCGCCGGCTTCCTGCGCCGCTGCAAGATCCTGAAGGACGACGTGCAGCTGGCGATCTATTCCGACCGCTTCCGGCTCGCCCCCGAGGGCCTGTTCGGCGGCGAGCCCGGCCAGCGCGGCTACTGCCGTGTCTTCCGCGCCGGCGGCACGGTCGAGGAGCTGCGCAGCAAGGCCGCTGTCGACCTCGGCAAGGGCGACGTGGTCGAGATGTTCGTGGGCGGCGGCGCCGGCTTCGGCCGCGTGCTGGAGCGTCCCGACTCGCTGATCGAGCGCGATCTCGCCGACGGCCTGCTCACCCGCGACCCGCGCGCAGCCGGAAAACTGGCCGCCGAATGAGGGGCTGGTTACCGTCCGGTAACGCTTTTTAAAAGGGAAATAAAAAGGAAGATCGTCGGACCCAGCCGTCATCCGCCCACGGTACGACCGGAGGCGGGGAACCGGCGATTCCGGTCGTCAACGAAGAGACTCCCTCCCCGTCTCAGGGGGGAAGAAGGGGGTCAGAGCGCCCCCACCGACTTCAGGTAAAGCTCGCTCGCCTGCTTCGTGATCGGGCCCGGCACGCCGGTGCCGATCGAACGGCCGTCGATCTTCGTCGCCGCGGTGACGCCGCCCAGCGTGCCGGTGACGAACGCCTCGTCGGCGGAATAGACCTGCGCCAGGGTGAAGTCGCATTCGCGCGCCACGCCGCCGGCAGTCCGCCAGGCGTCGATGACATTGCGCTGGGTGATGCCCTTGAAGCTGTAGAGGCCGGTCGAGGTCCACAACTCGCCGCGGCGGACGATGAAGAAGTTGGTCGAATTGCACGACGCCACATAGCCGCGCGGATCGAGCATCAGCGCCTCGTCGGCCCCGGCCTTGATGGCCTGGATCAGCGCCTGGATGAGATTGAGACGGCTGTGCGAATTGAGGTGCAGGTCGAACTGGTCCGGCCCGGTGGTGCGGAAGGTCGAGGTGAAGAGCGAATAGCCGCGCGCCTTGGCCTCGGGGCGCGGCGTCTTGTACTCGGCGACGATCACGATCGTGGCCTTGCCGATGACGAAGCGAGGGTCCTGGTTGGGCGTGCGCTTGACGCCGCGCGTCACCATCAGGCGGAGATGGGCGCCGTCGGTCATGCCGTTGATGTCGAGCGTGTCCTGGATCGCCTTCACCACGCCGGCGCGGTCGAGCCCGATATCGAGATCGATCGACCGGGCCCCTTCGAACAGGCGATCCATGTGGGCGTCGAGGCTGATCAGGCGACCCTTGACCAGGCGCAGGCCTTCCCACACGCCGTCGCCGAGCGCGAAGCCGGAGTCGAACACCGACACGCGCGCCTCGTGGCGCGGCACGAAGATGCCGTTCACATAGACCCGCACCTGCTCGTTGCGCGGATCGTCGACGTAGGCCTGCGCACTTTCCTGATGGGCGGTCGAAGGCTGGGGGGCGTTCATCTTTCCTTGTTCCCTAGAAACTGAATTGGCGATGACTGGCGAGGAAGGCACGCGTGCGTTCCTTGCGGGGATTCTTGAGGACCTCGTCAGGCGTGCCCTGCTCGTGGACAAGACCATCGGCAAGGAAGATCACGCGCGTCGCGACGTGATAGGCGAAGCCGAGTTCGTGCGTGACCAGCAGCATGGTGCGGCCCTCGTCGGCCAGGCTCCGGATGACGTTCAGCACCTCGCCGACCAGCTCCGGATCGAGCGCCGAGGTCGGCTCGTCGAACAGCAGCAGCTCGGGATCCATCGCCAGCGCCCGCGCGATCGCGACACGCTGCTTCTGTCCGCCGGAGAGATGGGCCGGATAGGTCTGCGCCTTGTCGGCGAGCCCGACCCGCGCCAGTTCCTTCGCGGCACGCGCCTGGGCCTCGGCCTTGTTCTGGCGGCGCACCGTGACGAGCCCTTCCATGACATTGCCCAGCGCGGTCATGTGCGGGAAGAGATTGAATTGCTGGAACACCATGCCGACGCGCTGGCGCACCGCAATGAGGTCGCGCTCGCGACGGCCGACGACCTCGCCATCGAGGACAACCTCGCCTGCGCTCGGCATCTCCATGAAGTTGAGGCAGCGCAGCAGCGTGCTCTTGCCTGAGCCCGAGGCACCGAGGATGGCGATGCGCTCGCCGCGTTCGACATCGAGGTCGATGCCGTGCAGCACTTCGACCGCGCCGTAGCGCTTGATGAGGCCGCGGACGCGCAGAATGGTCATTCGTCCCTCTTGAGGCGGCGTTCCATCCAGTATGTGAACTGCAGCAGCGGCCACAGCAGGACGAAGAAGATCACCGCCACGGTGGTGTAGGCCTCGATCGGGTTGAAGTTGAGCGAGGCGATCAGCTTGCCCTGCTGCAGAAGCTCGACATAGGCGACCGCCGACCCGAGCGTCGACATCTTGAAGATCTCGATCGCCCGGTTGGTCAGCGCCGGCAGCATGCGCTTGATCGCCTGCGGCAGGATGATCCGACGCATCGCCTGCCCCCACCGCATGCCGAGCGCGCGGGCGGCATCCCATTGGCCACGTTCGATCGACTGGATGCCGCCCCTGAAGATCTCCGCCGAGAAGGCCGCCGAGTTGAGCGAGATGCCGAGCGAGGCGGCAGCCAGCGGACTGATCTCGAACGGCACGAGAATGGGCAGCGCGAAATAGAACCACAGGATCTGCACCAGCACCGGCGTGTTGCGGAAGAATTCCACGAAGGCGGTGGCGGGCAGGTAGAACCACCGGCTGCGCGCGTAGCGGCCCAATCCGACCACGAGACCGAGGCCGAGACCGAGGACGAGACAGATCGCGAACAGGCGCAGCGTGCCGACGAGGCCGACCAGCAGCGCGTCGCTGTTGGCGAGGACCGAGGCGAAGTCCCAACGCATCAGTGCACCGTCGCTTCGCCGCCGACGGCGAGCCGCCGCTCGAGGCGTCGGGCCAGCAGGCTGAAGGCGAAGATGACGACGAAGTAGATGAGCGCCACGACGGTGAAGGTCTCGAGCGGCCGGAACGTCTTCTGGGCGATGTCGTTGGCGGCGAAGAGGAGATCGGCATAGGAGATGGTGGCGACCAGCGTCGTGGTCTTCATCAGCTCGATCGCGCGTTCGAG
>JAFEFG010000087.1 GCA_018240685.1 Pseudomonadota bacterium
CGTTCGAGCCGACGATCGACTACGTCGTCACCAAGATGCCGCGCTTCGCCTTCGAGAAGTTCCCGGGCGCGGAGGCGCTGCTCACCACCTCGATGAAGAGCGTGGGCGAGGCGATGTCGGTCGGCCGCACCTTCCAGGAGTCGCTGCAGAAGGCGCTGCGCTCGATGGAGACCGGGCTCACCGGCCTGAACGAGATCGAGATCAAGGGCGCGCCCGACAAGGGGGCGCTGATCGCCGCGCTGGCGCGGCCGACGCCCGACCGCATCCTGGTCATCGCGCAGGCCTTCCGCCACGGCCTCTCGGTCGAGGAGGTGGCGCAGGCCTCGAAGTTCGAGCCCTGGTTCCTGCGCCAGATCGCCGAGCTGGTGGAGATCGAGGCCGGCTTGCGCAAGAGCGGGCTGCCCAAGGATGCCAAGGCGCTGCTGGAGCTCAAGAAGAAGGGCTTCTCCGACGAGCGGCTGGGCGAGCTGACGAAGCTGGCCACCGCGGAAGTCGCGCGCCGGCGGCGCGCGATGGGCGTGCGGCCGGTGTTCAAGCGCATCGACACCTGCGCCGCCGAGTTCGAGTCGCGCACGCCCTATCTCTATTCCTGCTACGAGGGCGACGGTCACCGGCCGGCCGAGTGCGAGGCGCAGCCCACCGACAAGCGCAAGGTCATCATCCTGGGCGGCGGCCCCAACCGCATCGGCCAGGGCATCGAGTTCGACTATTGCTGCGTGCACGCGGTCTATGCGCTGCGCGAGGCCGGGTACGAGACCATCATGGTCAACTGCAACCCGGAGACCGTGTCGACCGACTACGACACCGCCGATCGCCTGTATTTCGAGCCGCTGACGGCCGAGGACGTGATCGAGCTGGTCGAGGTCGAGCGCCGCAAGGGCGAGCTGCTGGGGCTGATCGTGCAGTTCGGCGGCCAGACGCCGCTCAAGCTCGCCAAGCCGCTGGAGGCCGCCGGCATCCCGATCCTGGGCACGACGCCCGACGCGATCGACCTCGCCGAGGACCGCGAGCGGTTCCAGAAGCTGATCCACGCGCTCGCGCTGCGCCAGCCCGACAACGGCACGGCGACCTCGCAGAGCCAGGCGATCGCGGTCGCGGAGAAGATCGGCTATCCGGTCGTGATCCGGCCGTCCTACGTGCTGGGCGGGCGGGCGATGCAGATCGTCTACGACCGCGAGGGCCTGCAGCGCTACATGCGCGAGGCGGTGAAGGTGTCGGGCACCAATCCGGTGCTGATCGATTCCTACCTGCGCGACGCGATCGAGGTCGATGTCGATGCGCTGGCCGACAAGGACCAGAACGTCTTCGTCGCCGGCATCATGGAGCATATCGAGGAGGCGGGGATCCATTCCGGCGACTCGGCCTGCTCGCTGCCGCCCTATTCGCTGCCGCAGAAGATCCTGGCCGAGATCGAGCGCCAGACCGAGGCGATGGCCAAGGCGCTGCACGTCGTCGGCCTGATGAACGTGCAGTATGCGGTCAAGGACGGCGAGGTCTACGTGCTGGAGGTCAATCCGCGCGCCAGCCGTACGGTGCCGTTCGTGGCCAAGGCCACGGGCCTGCCGATCGCCAAGTACGCCGCGCGCCTGATGGCCGGCGAGCCGCTGAAGGCGCTCGGCATCAAGAAGGCCGCGAAGGCCAAGCATGTGGCGGTGAAGGAAGCGGTGTTCCCCTTCGCGCGCTTCCCGGGCGTGGACGTGATCCTGGGACCGGAGATGCGCTCGACCGGCGAGGTGATGGGACTCGACACCGACTTCGGCCGCGCCTTCGCCAAGTCGCAGCTCGGCAGCGGCGCCAAGGTGCCGGTCGAGGGCATGGTGTTCGTGTCGGTGCGCGACCAGGACAAGCCCGCGATGGTGAAGCCGGTGAAGCGGCTGGTCGAGCTCGGCTTCAAGGTCGTGGCGACCGGCGGCACCGCCGACTTCCTGCGCCGCCACGGCATCGAGGCGCAGCGCGTGAACAAGGTGCTGGAGGGACGGCCCCACATCGTCGACCTGATGAAGGACGGCAAGGTGCAGCTCGTCTTCAACACCGTCGACGGCGCCTCGGCGCTCACCGACAGCTTCACGCTCCGCCGCACCGCCCTGATGCACAAGATCGCCTATTACACGACGGTCGCGGGCGCCAAGGCCTCGGTCGAAGGCATTGCCGCGGTGAGCGCAGGCGCCTTGGACGTGGCGCCGCTGCAATCCTACTTCAAGGGCGCGTTCTAAGCCCGCAAGCCGCATCGCCGGGCGCCGCCTCCCGTGCAACCGGGGGCGTCGTTGGGCGTTGACGGCGTTCGATTCATTAAGGACGATCCGCGTATGGAAAAAGTGCCTATGACGTCCGAGGGGCTAAGGAGCCTCGAGAACGAACTGAAACAGCTCAAGAGTGTCGAGCGTCCCGCCATCATCAAGGCGATCGCGGCGGCGCGCGAACATGGCGATCTCTCGGAGAACGCCGAGTATACGTCTGCGCGCGAGAAGCAGGGCTTCATCGAAGGGCGCATCGCCGAGGTCGAGGACATCATCTCGCGTGCCGAGGTGATCGACTTCTCGAAACTCACCGGCGAGACGGTGAAATTCGGCGCCACCGTGCGGCTGGCCGACGAGGATACGGACGAGAAGGTGAAGTACCAGATCGTCGGCCCCTACGAGGCCGACCTCGCCAAGGGCCGTATCTCCGTCACCTCGCCGATCGGCCGGGCGCTGATCGGCAAGACCGTGGGCGACACGGTCGAGGTGCAGACCCCGCGCGGCGCCAAGTCCTACGAAGTCGTGGGCGTCCAGTACAAATAGCCGGTCTGACCGCAGGCAGTGCGCGGGACTCCTCGCGCGCGGCGCCTGCCCCTGGTTCGGATACGCGGGCCGGCGGGGCGGCCGGCTAGCCCGCGGCCGCTGCGACGGCCGCCGCGGCAGCACGCCGGCGGCCGATCACGGTCATGACCGTGTACTGGACCAGGAACAGTGCGACCTTGCTGCCGAGACCCCAGGCCGACATCACGGCGGCCCAGCTCTTGGCGTCGATCGACAGCGCGAGCGCGATGTTGAGCGCGGCGGATGCGAACATCAGCCCGGCCCATCCGTAGCCGAAGGCGGTGGCGACGTCGGCGACGATCGCCGCCCGCGGCGGCAGGTAGCGGTTCATCCAGCCGCGCTTCAGCATCACCAGCCCGACCACGGCGTAGACGATCGAGGGCTTCAGCATCACGAAGCGCGGATCGTGCGTGAACATCGTCGCCGCGCCGGAAACGACCACGAGGACGACGCTCATCCATTGCAGCGCTTCGACCGGCCTGCGCTTCAGGAGCTGCCAGCCGATCTGCGCCACGCCCAGCGCCATGCCGAGCCCGACCGACAGCAGGAGGTTGTCGGTCAGCAGGTAGAGCACGAGGAAGAGGATCGTCGACGCCAGGTCGGAGATCAGGACGCGGGCCGCCTGGAAGAGATTCCGCATCTGCGCCTCATAACGGAAACGCCGTGTATTTAAGACAGGCTAGAGGGAGACGCCGATCCCGGCAAGCTCTTTCCTCCCCCCCCAATCCCGGGGAAGGTGTCCTCCTGCTATTCCGTCGGGATCGGCACGCCGGGGAGCTGCTTGGCGGTGCGGAACACCATCATCGACTTCACGTGGCTGACGTTGGGCGCCGAGGTGAGCCGCGTGGTCAGGAACTTCTGGTACTCGTCCCAGGTCTCGGCCACGATCTTCAGCAGGAAGTCGGCCTCGCCGGCCAGCATGTGGCACTCGCGCACCTCGTCCCAGTTGGCGATCATCTCCTCGAAGGACTTGAGGTCGGCCTCGGCCTGGCTGTTGAGGCCGACGAGGGCGAAGACCGAGACGCTGTAGCCCAGCGACTCCGGGCTGAGTTCGGCATGGTAGCCCTTGATGATGCCGGCCCGTTCCAGGGCGCGCACCCGGCGCAGGCAGGGAGGCGCGGAGATGCCGGCACGTTCCGCCAGTTCCACGTTCGTCATGCGGCCGTTCGCCTGCAGGTCGCTGAGAATGCGACGGTCGATACGGTCGAGCTTTGCGCGAGCCATCCTGTCCTCCGTTGGGCGCGCTCTATGCCAGAACCATGCCATGCGCGCAATAAAGTTGCGAGAATTAGCGTTCACTCTGTGCACAATTGCGTGGTCGCGACGAGAAGGGTCGTGCAACGGGGATGAGGTTTGCATATATGTCGTAGATATGCAGTTAGCGGGATGCGGAGCGGACATGGCAGCAACACATCGCACCAAGGCTCTTATCTTGGGATCCGGGCCGGCCGGTTACACCGCGGCAATCTATACCGCCCGCGCCAGCCTCAAGCCGATGCTGGTCCAGGGCATCCAGCCGGGCGGCCAGCTCACCATCACCACGGATGTCGAGAACTATCCGGGCTTCGCCGACGTCATCCAGGGCCCGTGGCTGATGGAGCAGATGCAGAAGCAGGCCGAGCATGTCGGCACGCAGCTCTTCTTCGACACCATCGTGGAGGTCGACCTGTCGCGCCGGCCGTTCGTGTGCGTGGGCGATTCGGGCGATCGCTACGAGGCCGACGCGCTGATCGTCTGCACCGGCGCTTCGGCGCGCTGGCTCGGCCTGCCGAGCGAGCAGACCTTCCGCGGCGGCGGTGTCTCGGCCTGTGCCACCTGTGACGGCTTCTTCTTCCGCAATCGGGAGGTGGTCGTGGTGGGCGGCGGCAACACGGCGGTCGAGGAGGCGCTGTACCTCACGCATCACGCCTCCAAGGTGACGCTGATCCATCGTCGCGATTCGTTCCGTGCCGAGCGGATCCTGCAGGAGCGCCTGTTCCGCAATCCCAAGATCAGCGTGCTGTGGGATCACACGATCGAGGAGATCCTGGGCGAGACCGCGCCCGCGCCGCTGGTGAAGGCGGTGCGCGTGAAGAACGTGAAGACGGGCGCGGAGAGGGAGATCGCGACCGACGGCGTGTTCATCGCCATCGGCCATTCGCCCAACACCGAGCTGTTCAAGGGCAAGCTGGCGATGGATTCGGAAGGCTATCTGATCACCAAGCCCGACTCGACCGCCACCGACGTCGATGGCGTGTTCGCGGCCGGCGACGTGCAGGACAAGGTCTTCCGCCAGGCCGTGACGGCGGCCGGCACCGGCTGCATGGCGGCGCTGGAAGCCGAGCGCTGGCTGGCCGAGCAGGAGGCGCGTCCCGCGCAAGCCGCAGAATGATGGGCGAGGCGGGCCGGGGAGGCGAGCACATGGACTGGGACAAGCTGCGGATCTTCCAGGCGGTCGCCGACGCCGGGAGCTTCACGCACGCAGGCGAAAGCCTGAAGCTCAGCCAGTCCGCCATCTCGCGCCAGATCGGCGCGCTCGAGGAACAGCTCGGCGTGATGCTGTTCCACCGCCATGCGCGCGGGCTGATCCTCACCGAGCAGGGCGAACTGCTCTACCGCACCGCCCGCGACATGGCCGCCAGGGTCAACACGGCAGAGGCGCTGCTGCGCGCCAACCAGGACAAGCCGGCCGGTCGTCTCAAGGTCACGGCCACCGTGGGGTTCGGCTCGACCTGGCTGACGGCGCAGATGCACGAGTTCATCGAGATGTATCCCGACATCGACGTCAGCCTGGTGCTGTCGGACAACGAGCTCGATCTCGGCATGCGCGAGGCGGACGTGGCGATCCGCATGGTCATGCCGCGCCAACCTGGTCTGGTGCAGCGTCACCTGCTGACGGTCCGCAGCCATGTGTATGCCTCGCATACCTACATCCAGAAATACGGCCACCCCAAGACGCCGGAGGAGCTCGACCAGCACCGGATGATCATCTTCGGCGAGGATGCCCGTGCCCCGGCGCCGGACGTGAACTGGCTGCTGCGCGAGGGCAATCCCGACCAGAATCCGCGGCAGGTGGTCCTGCGCGTGAACAACACCTACGGCATCTTCCGGGCCGTCGAATCGGGCCTCGGTATCGCCTCGCTCCCCGACTATCTGGCGCGTGAGTCGACCAAGCTCGAGATGCTGCTGCCCGATCTCAATGTCCGTACCACCGATGTCTATTTCACCTACCCGGAGGAACTGCGCCATTCCAAGCGCATCGCGGTCTTCCGCGATTTCCTGCTGCGCAAGGTGGCCGAGACCCGTTTCTAGCCGCCAGTACGGGGTGTATTGCATCCCCGGTGGAGGCATGCGGAGAGCGCATGTCAGTATCCGAATCTTCTCCCCTCACAAACGCGGCCCCAAGGGTTAGGGTGTTTTCAGGTCTTCGACGTGAGCGGTTGTTACTGATCGCGCCGAAACTCGGGATCCTCATGATCCCACGTCTCCCAGACGTGAAGCCTCCCTGTTTGACTCGCCGGGCCCTTGGGCCCGGCGTCTTTTTTTCAAGGCTCCGGAGGGGAGGGCGGCCAAGTGCCGCGAGGGGGCGAACTCAGTCCGCGGGTTCCCTACATAGTGTTATGAAGCTTCCCGCGCCTCCTTTATAATCTGAAAAATCAGTCGCCGATGTTCTCCGAGATCCGCCAAGCAATTCTGCCCCTGGCTCTGCGCAACCTGAAGCGCCGGGGTGACCTTGAACGGGCCGGCCTGCTGATCGAATCGCTTGCCAAGCACTGGCGGGACAGTGCCCCGCTCCAGCTGCTGATCGTGTCGCCGGCGCGCGACGTGCAGCTGCTGCGTGCCGAGCTGCCGCGGTTCCAGAACATCGACGTGTCGGTGCGGTCGGAGAGCGACTTCTTCCCGGTCTTCAGCCGCTTCTACATGATGACTGGCTGGTACCGGCAGCAGATGATCAAGCTGCATGTGCCGGCAATACTGGGATTCGCAGGCTATCTGACGCTCGATTCGGACGTCTGCTGCGTGGGTGACTTCGACGCCACCACGTTCGTGGAGGACCGGCGCGCGCTGTCGCGCTGGGAGCCCAAGCGCTATCACGACTGGTGGCGCGCCGCCTCGGAGCTGGTGGGCATTCCCTACGACGCCAAGGCCCATGGCCTGTCGGTGACGCCGAACATCCTGCATGGCGACCTCGCCGCCCAGACGCTCGAGCATTTCCGCCGCGACGGCGGAGACCCGCTGACGACGCTCAGCCTTCGCGTGCTGCGCAAGCTGGGCTCGATCCCGTGGACGGAATATTCACTCTACACCAGCGTCGCCGAGAACGCCGGCAACCTGCTCGACTACCACGTCCACTGGGACCCCTGTTACTTCTCCGACACGCAGCTCTTCTCCGAGCACACCTGCGTGTGGGGCGCCGATGACTTCGAGCGCCTGGTGAAGCTGCCGGCCGGCACCGATCCCGGCGGCAAGTTCATCATCGTCCAGAGCCACGCCCGCATCCCGCTCGAGCAGGTGCGCGACTACTGCCTCAGCTTCGCCGGCTGACGCGGCTGCGCGTCATCGGCGGCGGCGGGCCGGTCGGTAAGCCCCAGCGTCACGGCGGCGATGATCAGGCCGAGGGCCACGACGTCGAGCCACGAGATGTCGCCGCCGATCAGCAGCGCGCTCGAGCCGAAGCCGACACAGGGCACCACCATCGTCGTCAGTGAGGCCACGGACGCGGGCAACAGCGCGATGATCCGGAACCAGCAGAAATAGGCCAGGGCATTGGAGCCGAGCGTCAGGCAGGCGAGCGCGACGAGGCCGCGTGTCTCTTCGGCCCGGAAATAAGTGTGGGGCAGGTAGACCAGCCACACCGCGATCACCGGCAGCGTGCCGACCAGGAGCTGCCACGCCGCATTGATGGTCGGATCACCTGCGTGCTCGCGCCGCAGCGCCGTGCGCTTGGTCAGGACCGTGCCGAGGCCGAAGGAGATGGCGGCGAGCAGGGTCAGCAAAGTGCCGACCGGCGCGGTGCGGGCCGCCGTCTCCTGGCTGACGATGAGCGCGACGGCGACAAGACTGAGGGCGAGCGACAGCGCGACGCGCGGCGAGATGCGCTCCTTGAGGAGAAATACCGCGAACAGCGAGGACCAGGCCGGCATGGTGTAGACGATGATCGGCGCCCGGCTCGGGCCGAGGGTCGCGATGCCGCAGATCAGGAAGATCTGGAACAGCCCCATGTTGAACAGGCCGGTCAGCGCGATCTGTCCCCACAGCCGCCGCTCCGGCAGGGCAGGCGCGCCGCCGAGGACGCCGACCGCCAACAGGATCAGGCCCGAGGAGGGCATGATGATGAGCCGGGTGGAGAAGAGGTCGGCCGCCTGCAGCGACCAGCTCATCAGCGGATAAGCGATGCCCCAGAAGATCCACACCACCGGCAGGAGAAGCCGGGTCATTCCCCGTTGTGCTCGCCGATCTTCGGCGCCTTTTCCGGACCGCCGGCGCGCTCGCCGTCGAGGCTGAGCGGCAGGCCGTGGAACAGGGCCGGGCTGTCGGCATAGGGCTTGAGGAACATCCCGAGGGCGGCGGTCTGCGCCAGTTCCAGCACCTGGGGCACGGTGTTGAGCGGCCCGTTCGGCACGCCGAGCGCGTCGAGCCTGGCCGACCAGTGGGCGCGGCTTTCCTTCTTCATGATGTCGGCGATCATGCCCAGCAGCAGCTCGCGCCGCTCGAAGCGGTCGACGTTGGTCTTGAAGCGCGCCTCGTCGGGCCATTCGGGATGGCCGAGCACCTCGGCGAACTTGCGCCACAGCCGGTCGTTGCCGGGGCAGATCATCAGCGGCCCGTCGCTGCACTCGAAGGCCTGGTAGGGCGTGAGCGAGGGATGGCCGGTGCCCTGGCGCGGCGGCATTTTCCCCGTCACCGAATACTGCGCCACGTGGTTGGAGGCCCACATCAGGCCGGTCTCGAACAGGGACGTGTTGACCAGGCTGCCCTGGCCGGTGGCGGTGCGTCGGGCCAGAGCCGCCAGCACGCCGATCGCCGTCCACATGCCGGTCGACAGGTCGATGATCGACACGCCGATGCGCGCCGCCGGTCCCGACGGATCACCGTTCAGCGAGATCAGGCCGGCCACGGCCTGGATGATCGGTTCGTAGCCCGGCCGCTCCTTCCACGGGCCGGCGTTTCCGAACGCGCCAAGATCGGCATAGATCAGGCGCGGGAAGTGCTTGGTGAGCGTCGGGCCGTCGATGCCGAACTTGGCCGGCACGTCGGCGCGCAGGTTGTGGACGAAGATGTCGGCCGCGCCGATGCGCTCGATCAACGCCTCGCGCTGCTTGGCGTCGGCGAGGTCGCAGGTGATCGATTTCTTGCCGCGGTTGAGCGCGATGAAGCCGGTGGCGTCGCCCTCGACGAAGGGAGGGCCCCATTTGCGCGCGTCGTCGCCCTCGGGCCGCTCGACCTTCACGACCTCTGCGCCCAGGAAGGCCAGGATCTGCCCGCAATAGGGCCCGGCCAGATTCTGCCCGAACTCGACGACCTTGATGCCTGCCAGCGGCTTTGCACTCATCGAAGATTGCTTCCCAGGATCTCGCGCGCGATGACCATGCGCTGCACCTCGCTCGGCCCTTCGCCGACGCGGCGGATACGCATCTCGCGATACCACCGTTCGAGCGGCAAGTCCTTGGTCATTCCCATGCCGCCGTGAATCTGCATGGCGCGGTCGACGACCCGGCCGCCGCCCTCGGAGGCCATCAGCTTGGCGATCGCCGCCTCGGTGCGGAAGGGCACGCCGCGCCGCGCCTTCTCCGCCGCCTCCAGGGTGAAGTGGCGGGCGGTGCGGATGTCGATCTCGTTGTCGACCAGCATCCATTGCACGGCCTGGCGGTTGGCGAGCTTCTCGCCGAAGGTGGTGCGCATCTTGGCCCATTCGATCGCCATCTCGTGGGCGGCGATGGCGACGCCGATGCAGCCGGCGGCGTAGGGGATGCGCTGGCGCGTCAGCCGGTCGTTGGCGACGGCGAAGCCCTTGTTCACCTCGCCCAGCACCTGGTGGTCGGAGACCCAGCAGTCCTTGAATTCGAGTTCGGTCGCGTAGTGCGAGGAGCGCAGCGTGTGGACCACGCGCCGCACATGGAAGCCCGGCGTGTCGGAGTCGACGATGAAGCAGGTGATGCCGGCGCGGCCCTTGGAGGCGTCGGTGCGGGCGAACACGATGCCGTACTGGGCGCGGTCGGCGTTGGAGATGAAGATCTTGGCGCCGTTCAGCACCCAGCCATTGTCCTTGCGCTCGGCCTTGGTCTGGATGGCGCGGGCGGGGTCACTGCCGCCCGACGGCTCGGTGAGGCCGAAGAAGGCCTTCTTCTCGCCGCGCAGCGTTGGATAGAGGTAGCGCTCCTTCTGGTCGTCGTTGGCCTCGAAGATCTGGGCCAGGCCGGCGCCGCCGAAGGTGCCGTAGCAGGGCACGTAGAGTCCGGCGCGATGCTGCGCCATCTCGATCGCCAGCATCGTGCGGGTGACGATGTCGATGTCCGGCCCGCCGAATTCCTTGGGGATGTCGATGCCGAACAGGCCCATGGCCTTGGTCTTCTCGGTGAGCCGCTTGAAGTCCTCCGGCGGCAGCTCCGAGGCGTCCGGATCGAGCTTGGCCTCGAGGGGGATGATCTCCTCCCGCACGTAGCGGCGGACCTGATCGATCAGCATCTGCTGTTCGGACGACGGCTCGAAATCCATGGACGTTTCCCTTCGTTCTTCTGGCTTCTGGCGTCCGGGTGCCTTACGCCGGACTCAGCCGTCCCAGGACGGGCGGCGGGTTCCTGGCATTGTCGGGCGGCAGGGCGCCGTGGTCGGCCCGGTGGACCATCAGAAGCTCGAACCAGCGCGAGCGGTACTGCATGTTCACTTCGATGCGGAACTGGCAGCCCGGACCCCGCTCGGAGGCCTCGCGCTGCAGTTCGCTGCGCAGCCCGAACGGCGCGCGCGCGCCCGCCTGGCCGATATAGAGGACGGTGCCCGCGGCGTCGGCGATCTGGTAGACGCCGAGCTGGCCGGGCAGGCGGGTCGCTTCTTCGTGCGTCAGCGGCCGCCAGGGCTTGTCGAGGCGCAGCCTGATCGACATGGCGTGGCCTCCCGATTCACTTGCCGGTGAACTTGGCGGTGCGCTTCTCCAGCCGCGCCTTCATGCCTTCCTGCGCGTCCTGGCTCTGCATCGCGGCGCGCACCAGCGCGTCGACATCGTCGTGCTTGATGGTGTCGCGGAATTCGAGCTGACGCACCGTCAGCGCCTTCATGGCCTTGAGCGACAGCGGAGCGTTGGCGGCCAGGCGGTCGATCACCTTCGTCGCCTCGGCCTCGAGCCGGTCGGCCGGCACGCAGCGCGCGATCAGGCCCAGCGCATGGAGCTTGGTGGCCGGCAGCGGCTCGCCCAGCAGCAGCATCTCGCGCGTCGTCACGGGGCCGAGCACTTCCATCAGCTTCTTGCCCAGGAACCAGTTGGGGGCCAGGCCGACCTGGGCCAGCGACATGCCGAAGCGGGCCTTGTCGCTGGCGACGACGAGGTCGCAATGGAGCGCCAGCTCGTTGCCGCCGGCGATGGCGTCGCCCTGCACGACGGCGACGACGGGCAGGGGGCAGAGCTCGACGGCCCGCAGCATCACCTCAATGCCGCTCGCCTCGCCGGCGCCGGCGGACTTGCTGCGCTCGGCCATGTCGAGACCGGCGCAGAAGACATTGCCCTTGCCGCGGATCACGACCACGCGGTCGTCGGCCGCCACCGGCGCCTGCAGCGCCGCGATCATCGCCTTCAGGAGTTCGCTGTCGAGCGCGTTGCGCTTCTCTGGCCGATTCATCCAGATCGTCTTGATCGGCCCGTTCTTCTCGATGATGACCTTCGTCACCGCGTCCTCCCTCCGGTTTCAGCGACCGGCCTCCGTTTTAGCGGGCCGGCCGCGTGCCGCAAAGGAGGGCGGACCGCTACATGAACAGCTTTTCCGACTTGCGGTTCGTGTACAGGCCGGCGACGAACTCGCCATAGCCGTTGTAGATCTGGGTCGGGATGCGCTCGGCGCTGCCGAGCGGCTTCTCGGTCGCCTGGCTCCAGCGCGGATGCGGCACCTGCGGATTGACGTTGGCCCAGAAGCCGTACTCGCTGGATTGCAGCTTCTCCCAGAAGCAGACCGGCCGCTTGTCCGTGAACTCGACGCTGACGATCGCCTTCACGTTCTTGAAGCCGTACTTCCACGGCGCCACCAGCCGCAGCGGCGCTCCGTTCTGCTTGCCGATCGGCTTGCCGTAGAGTCCGGTCGCGATGAAGGCGAGGTCGTTGGTCGCCTCGTCGATCGCCAGCCCCTCGGTGTACGGCCAGGGATAGAGGAAGTCCTTCTGCCCGAACATGACCGACGGCTTGGACAGGGTCTGCATGACGACGTACTTGGCGCTGCCGGTCGGCTTGCAGAACTCGACCAGCGCTTTCATCGCAAAGCCGCTCCACGGCACGATCATCGACCAGGTCTCGACGCAGCGATGGCGGTAGACGCGCTCCTCGAGCGGCATCTTGGCGAGCAGGTCGTCGAAGCCGATCTCGAACGGCTTCTCGACCATGCCGCTCACCTTGATGGTCCAGGGGCGGATCTGCAGCGCCTGGGCGTCGCGCCAGATGCTCTTGTCGGTGCCGAACTCGTAGTAGTTGTTGTAGGTCGTGGCGAGCCGCTCGGCGGTGATCGGGCCGGGCGTGCCGAACTTGTCGTCGCGCTTGGCCGGGTAGAAATGGGCCGAGGGATCGGCCGCCTTGTCGTCGGCCAGGGCGAGGCCGGGCAGGGCGGCACCGGCGATCCCGAGCCCCATGGCCTGCACCAGCGCGCGCCGGTTCAGGTACAGGCTTTCGGACGTGGCACGCCGCTCGGGCAGCTCCCATCCGCGCAAACGCTTGATCAACATAAGGGACTCCCTGTTCGTCCTTCTGGTTACGCCGTTGTCTTCTTCTTGGATCGGAGGGTGGGCCGCGGCAAATCAAGCCTGTTCACCGGGCCGTGACCGTCCGGCCGCCCGCCCGGCCTCGGCGGTCAGGTCGCCGTTCCCGTCGCCGTCTGGATCCTGGGCCACATCTGGTCCGTCCAGCCCGCGATGCCAGTGGTCGTGAAGAGGATCTTGGAATCCTGCGCCAGGATGAAGCGGGGTGTCCAGTAGCCGCGCTGGGCGCCCTCGTCGCTCATCAGGAAATCAGCCAGGATCCAGCGCGCATCGGACGGCCAGTTCTCCTCCAGGAGGATCAGGTCGGCGCTCGCCGGATGGACGACGCGGTAGTCGAGCTTCCTGAAGGCATCGGACTTGAGGAACGACGGTTCGTACTGGGCACGCCAGATCTTGCAGCCGCCTCAAAGCTCGTGGCCGACGAATACCAGCATCGGCCGCCCGCCCTGTGCTTGGCCGATGCGGGGCAGGGATGGCGCCACCACCGTCGCGAGGCCGCCAATCGTCACCAGCCGTCTGCCGATCATTGCACGCGCTCCTCGCGGACCGATATCCACAGGAGGACTATGCGCAGGGCGGAGAGGGCACGAAAGGCCCCTCACCGCCTTGTGATGCGGGACTGACGAAGCCTCACGCGGCGGCGCGCCGCTTCGTCTCCTCGACGATCCGCTCGGCCGTGCGGCCGACCAGTTCCTGCAGGTGGTCGAAGGTCGCACGCCACGTGCCCACGCCCTGCGTCACCGACCTGATCTCGACGATCATGTCGCCGACCTCGGCTTCGGGCATCAGCGCCGAGACCTCGTCCCAGCCGCGCCAGCCGGGCCGGGCGTCGTAACCCAGCAGCTGGCCGCGCCGGCCCGAGATCAGCCGCTGGATGCGGGAGGTCGAATCGCTCGGCGCCGCGACGGTCACCTTCAGGATCGGTTCCAGCAGCACTGGCTTGCATTTGGGCATGGCCTCGCTCATGGCGATGCGCGCGGCCATCTTGAACGACATCTCGGAGCTGTCGACGCTGTGATACTGGCCGTCGACCAGTGTCACCTCGACGTCGACCACGGGCTGGCCGAGCGGCCCTTCCTTCAGGTAGTCGCGCAGCCCTTCCTCCACCGCCGGGATGAAGTTGCGCGGCACCACGCCGCCCACGATCCTGTCGACGAACTTGAAGCCCGAGCCGCGCGGCAACGGCCGGATCTCGATCTTGATGTCGGCGAACTGGCCGTGTCCGCCGGTCTGCCGCTTGTAGCGCGCATGCTGGGTTGCGCCGGCCTGGATGGTCTCGCGGTAGGCGACGCGGGGCGGGGCGGTATCGACGGCGATGTTGTAGCGGCCGGCGAGCTTCTCGACCGCGACCTTGAGATGCATCTCGCCCTGGCCCTTCAGCAGCAGCTCGTGCGTCTCGGCGCGCGGCTCGTAGGACAGCGAGGGATCCTCCTCGACGATCTTCTGCAGCGCGCCCGAGAGCTTCACTTCGTCGTTGCGGTTCGTCGCCGTCAGCGCCAGCGCATAGACCGGCGGCTCCGCCGGCGGGAAGTCTCCGACGGGCGCGATTCCCGATGCCGTAATCGCCTGGCCGGCCGCCAGAGCCTCCATCTTGGCGAACGCGACTATTTCCCCGGCCTTCGCTTCGGCGACCTTGTCGAGGCGCTGGCCGAAGGGACGGAACAGGGCGCCGACGCGCACGCCGCCCAGGCTCTGGCCCTCCGAGACCGCGCCCGACCACACACGGCAGATCGACAGCTTGCCGGTGTGGGCCTGGTGCAGGACCTTGAAGCATTCCGCGACCGTCGATCCGGCCGGGGCGCCGTCGCTGGCGGGCAGGTCGCGCCGCGTCGCGGTTTCCTCGACGAAGGGCGTGTCGTGGCGCAGGGCCTTCAGCAGGCGGCGCACGCCGTTTTCGCGGTCGCCGGCGCCCAGGAGGACGGGCGCGATCTGCTGCGCGCCGAATTCGTGGTGCAGGTCGCGGTATATCAGCGACTTCTCGGGCGCCACGTCCTCGATGAGCTGTTCGAGCAGCGTGTCGTCGAATTCGGACAGCGTCTCCAGCATCTCGCGCCGGGCTTCGCTTTCGCGCGGCAGGATCTCGGCCGGCATCTCGATGAGGTCGGAGGCGCCGCTGGTCCTGTAGCGGTAGGCGCGCTCGCTCACGAGATCGACATAGCCCACGGTCTCCTCGCCGCCGTTGGCGGTCGGGCGGCGGATCGGCACCTGGCGCATTACCAGCTTGCGCGTCGAGACGGACTGCAGCGCCGCCAGCATGTCGCGCATGCGGCCCTCGGCGGAGTCGATCTTGTTGACGAAGAAGAGATGGGGGATGCTGTTGTCCTCGATGTATTTCAGCAGCGGCGTGAGGGCGACGACACGCTCGGGAGCGGGCTCGCACACCACGATGGCCGCGTCGGCGACGGCAAGCGCCGCCAGGGCGTCGTGCTGCAGCTCGATCGAGCCCGGCGTGTCGATGAACGTCCACTGGTCGCCGAGATAGTCGACCGAAGCGATGTTGATCTCGGTGCTCATGCCGCGCCTGCGCGCCTCGGCGGAAGCGTCGCCGATCGACGTGCCCGCGCGCGTCGAGCCGCGCCGGCCGATGGCCCCGGTGGCGTAGAGGATGCTCTCGAGCAGGCTGGTCTTGCCCGACAGGTACGGCCCGCACAGCGCCACCACGCGATGCGCGCCGCTTCCTGGTCTGCCTTCGAGAACCGTTCCGGTCTTGAGGTCGGTCATGACAACGTCCTCCTTCTGCGCAATGGAGCGCCCAGAAGCCCCGGAAGGCGTCTCCGGGAAGGACGGCCCTGCACCGGTATCGCGCAAGGTCGGCAGGCTGCTCGCTCCAGCGTCCGTGGACGGTCGCCATCTACTCTCGGCCGTGACGCGAACGCAGGATGCAAACCCGCGGCGCCTCGATCGGAGCGAAGCCCTTTGTCGAAGAAATGCTTTCACTCCGGCGACCGCGAGTCAATGCGAGCCGTCGCGCCGGCGGAGGATATTCCCGTTGTCCCTGCGACAGCGTCGACTACAACTGGCGGAGATGGATGAGAGTCACGTCCCGGCGATCGGGCTGCGTTATTGGATCCTGCTGCTGCTGGCCACGACGGTCGCTGCCTTCGCCGGATGCGTCATGACGATCCCGTTCGGTCTGCCGCTGGGGATCAAGCTGATTCCCCTGTCGGCGATCCTGGTCGTCATCTTCCTGCTGGAGCGCCGCGACGAGTCGTCGACGGATGCGTGGTACTGGGCTGCCGTTGCCGTCATCGGCGCCGCGGGCGCGAGGATTGCCGATATCTCGACCGGGGCCCTGGAGCTGGATTATCTCTACCTCGTCGTCGGGCTGGTCATCCTGCTGGGAATGACATTCGCGGTCGGCCAATCCGAGGAGACGCGCCTGATCTCGCGACTGCAGGTCGAGCGCGCGCGGCCCTCCGCCGATCTCACGCACTGGATCGGAATGATTGTCGCCAGCGTTCTCGGAGCGGTTGCGAGCGATCTCGTCAAGACGGGGTTTCAGCTGGGACCGCTGTTCGCGGGGGCTCTGTTCGCGGCCATGCTCGGAGGCTTCTACTGCCTCTTCCGTTTCACGCGAGCCAACCGGCTGCTTCTGTTCTGGTGCGCCGTCAGCCTGGTGAGCGCCGAAGGCGGATGCATCGGACGCTTCGTCGGTTCCCGGCAGGAGCTGGGCGTGAGCCTGGTCTACGGCGCCCTCTTCGTTGTCGGGCCGTTCGTCGCCACGCTGCTGTTCTGGCGCGACCGCCTCGGGCGATCCTAGGTTCTGGACTTCAACCGGGTCGCCAGAGCCTTGGCG
Source organism: Pseudomonadota bacterium (assembly GCA_018240685.1). Lineage (GTDB taxonomy): Bacteria > Pseudomonadota > Alphaproteobacteria > Reyranellales > Reyranellaceae > Reyranella. Next base: position 16,525 of record JAFEFG010000087.1, read on the forward strand.
GTCCGACTTACGCAATCGATGAACTGCAGCATTGCCTGGGATGGCGTCTGGACCTTGGAGTAATAGAGGCAGGTCCGCAGGGCAATGCGCGGCCGGAACCGGCGCACCACCACGCCGGGGAAGATGTCCTGCGTGAGCATCAGTGCGTTCATCAGCCCGATGCCGACCTCCTGCTGCACCAGGCCGCAGACGCCGATGGCGTTGGCAGCAACGATCGGCGTGATGTAGGGCACGCCGGCCTGCTGGAAGGCGGCGCCGATCAATTGCGTGGTCGCCGATGTCCCCGCAAGGCCGATCAGCGATTCGTTCGCGAGATCCCGGGCGCGGATCGAATCGCGCCGCGCGAGGGGATGCCGCTCGGGCAGCACCGCCACCAGGGCGGTCTCGCAGAGGTCGCGCGTGACACAGAGCTGAGCGAGACGCGCATCGAGGTCGCGCACGATCGGGGTTCCGACGCCGAGATCGACTTCGTTGCCGGCGACCTTCTCGAGCAGGTGGCGCGTGGTGTCGATCTCGATCTCGATCCGTACTTCCGGCCAGCGCATATGGAATTCCTTGATGGCCAGCGGAAGGACGGAGACAAGCGCAGGCCCGGCGGTGGCGACGACGATGCGGCCGAGATCGCCGCCGCCCAAGGCACGCGCCGCGTCGCGGGCGCGGTCGAGATGATCCACGGCACGCTGGGCGAAGGGCAGCAGGCGGTCGGCTTCGGGTGTTGCCGACAGCCGCCCGTTGACGTTCCGGAACAGCTTCAGCCCGGTTTCCCGTTCCAATCCGCGCAGGCTCTTGCTGACGGCCGCCATCGAGACGCCGAGCTTGTCCGCCGCCTCGGCCATGTTCCGGCTGAGGATCATGGTCAGGAAAATTTCCAGGTGGCGCGTGGTGATTGAGGCTTTCGGCATGTTCGGCATCGACTTAACCGAAGGTTAAGTCAGTAATGCTTGCAGTTGCAACTGAGGAGCACTCTATTCGGGCCATCCGCAAGGGAGCCGCAGCCTATGTCTCACGCCGTGGATGTCGTCCGGAACATGCAGAATTTCATCGGCCGCTACACCGAAAAGAGCTTCGACTGGGATGCGTTTCCCGGCAGCCGCGGCTTCCCGGACCTGCAGCGCGCCCAGATGCGCTATGTCGGGGCCGGCGGTTCGCCCAAGTCCAACGATCCCAGCACGCTCAAGGCCGAGCACTTCACCTTCAGCCTCGTCAACAAGCCGGTCGGCAAGTTCGCCGCCTCGCACAGCCACGAGGTGGTCGAGCACTTCATGGTGCTGCAGGGCGTTCTCACCGTCGGATGGGTCTGGGGCGACGAGGTGATCGAGGCCAAGCTCGGTCCCAAGGACATGGTGCTGAACAGCTTTGGCCGGCCGCACGGCTTCCGAAACGACGGCATCGAGCCGGTGCTGATGCAGATCACCGTCGGCAGCGGCACGCCGCTGGCGCCGGTCTATGTCTGCCATCCCAAGAACAAGGATCTCGAGCTGGCCCGTACGTTCGGCGCGCCGACGCCCGACAAGGTGCATGCCTTCCATGCCGACAGTCCGGACTTCCGGCAGCAGGAGCTGGCGCGGCACGTCGTACGCTACCGCGACCGCACGCCGTTCTGGAACGACGCCGGTTTCGCGACCATGACCTATATCGGCGAAGGTGGCGCCCCGCCGCAGGGCTACCGCATGGATCTCGTCCATCTGCCGGCCGGCAAGGCGGTCGCGCCCTATGTGCGCGATGTCGAGGACGTCTATTTCGTGATCGAAGGCTCGATCGCGGTCGGCTGGGTCGACGACGACAGGATCGTGGAGAAGCGCCTCGGCGCCCGCGACCTGATCTTCAATCCGGCCGGCCGCGCGCACTACTTCCGCAATGACGGCCCGACCGATGCCCAGTTCACCATGGTCGTGGGGTCGGCGCAGCCCGAGACCGTCGCCTTCCGTCCGGCGTGACCGCGCCGTCGGACATCGCGGCGGCGAAGCGCTCGTTCCGCAACGTCGCCGTCTCCTATCTGGAAGCTGGCGCGGCGAACGGTCGTCCGCCGCTCGTGCTGCTTCATGGCATCGGCTCGGCGGCGCGCTCCTTCCGGCGCCAGCTTGCCGGCCTGTCGGCCGACCGCCGGGTGATCGCCTGGGACGCGCCGGGCTATGGCGGCTCGACGCCGCTCGTGCCGGCGTTCCCGACGGCCGAGGACTATGCCGCGGCGCTGGAATCGTTCGTCGACGATCTCGGCCTCACGCGGTTCCATCTTCTGGGGCATTCGCTGGGATGCCTGATGGCGGCGCGCTTCGCGCTGCGCCATCCGGGACGCGTGGTATCGCTGACGCTGTGTGCCATCGCCGCCGGCCATGGCCGGCTGCCCGGCGAGGAGCGGCAGCGCCTGCTCGACCAGCGTGTCGGTGACATCACGGCGCTGGGGCCGCAGGAGATGGCGCGCCGCCGCGGCCCGCGCCTGCTCGCGCCGGGTGCCGCAGCCGACGCCGTTGCCGCCGTGATCGAGACGATGGGCGCGGTGCGTCCGGAAGGATATGCCCAGGCGGCCCGCATGCTCTCGACCGGCGATATCGCGGCCGACATCGAGGCCTTGCCGCCGTCGCTGCCGGTGCAGGTCCTCTACGGCGAGGCCGACATCATCACGCCGCCCGCCCGCAACCGCGAGATCGCGGCGCTGCGGCCGACCGCGCCGGTGACGGCCATCGTCGATGCCGGCCACGCGCTCTATCTCGAGCAGCCCGCCGCCCTCAACGCCGCGGTGGCGGCGTTCATGGCGGAGCAGGAGCGGCACGGCGCATGATGGCGCGCGGCTCCGCCTTCCTGTCCGGCGCGCTCACGCTCCTGGTCCTGCTGCTGCTCTGGCAGGCGGCCTCGGTCGTGTTCGCCATTCCCGACTATGTCGTTCCGGCGCCGTGGGCGGTGCTGAAGGAGATCGCCAAGAGCCCCGGCTTCTATGCCCTGCAGACGCTGGTGACGCTGCGCTCGACGCTGATCGGCTTCGTCGCCGCCACCCTGATCGGCATCGTCGCCGGCACGATCACCGCCTATTCCCGCTTCTTCCGGGCCACCTTCTATCCCCTCATCCTGCTGCTGCAGGGGGTGCCCAAGGTGGCGCTGGCGCCGGTGCTGATCGTCTTCTTCGGCTTCGGGCTGGAATTCCAGGTCGTGGTGGTCGCTTCGGTGGCGTTCTTCCCCGTCGTCATCAACACCGTCCTCGGCCTCACCTCGGTCGATCGCGACCTGATCCTGCTGTCGCGCGTCCTGCGCACGCCGCGCTTCAAGGAGTTCCTGATGATCGGGCTGCCGCACGCGGCGCCCTCGATCTTCTCGGGCATGAAGGTTGCGATGACGCTGTCCGTGATCGGTGCCGTCGTGTCCGAGTTCGTGTCGAGCGAAGCGGGCCTGGGCCATGCGCTCATCATGGCGAACTCCGACTTCAACACTGCGATGTCGTTCGCCGCGATCCTGCTCCTGTCGCTGCTGACCTTTGCGCTGTTCGGTCTGATTCGCCTGGTCGAACGCTGGGCCGTCCCATGGTCGGACGAGGCCGCCATCCAGATCGATCTCTAGCCAAGGAGTGCAAGCCGTGCCCAAGCCAAACGATCTGTCCCGCCGCTCCGTCGCATCGGCAATCCTGGGCGGCGCCCTGGCCGCTCCGTTCGTGGTCCGGTCCGCCCACGCCCAATCGGCCCGCAAGGTCACCTTCCTGCTCGACGTGCCGGTCTATTCCAAGCATGCGCTGTTCTTTCCGGCGCTCGAGAACGGCTACTTCGCCAAGCGCGGCCTCGACGTGACCTTCAGCGCGGCAAAGGGATCGGCCGATGCCGCGCAGCGCGTTGCCGCGAAGGCGGCCGATTTCGGCTTCATCGATGCCGGGTCGGCGATCCTGGCGCGCGGCAAGGGCCTGCCGCTCAAGCTCGTGACCATGGTCCACTACAAGAACATGATGGCGATGGTCGGCATGGGAGAGCCGCCGCTCGACCGGCCCAAGGCGATGGAAGGACGCAAGGTCGCCGCCGCCGCCGGCGACGCGGTCCGCACGGGCTTCATTGCGGTGGCGAAGCAGAACGGCGTCGATCTCGGCAAGGTCAGCTGGGTCACCACGGACGTGCCCAACAAGCGGCCGCTGCTGTTCGCGGGCAAGGTCGATGCCACCTGCGACTATGCCGTGAACTTCCCTGTCTACGAGGCGGCGGCGGTCAAGATCGGCAAGAAGGTGTCACAGTTCCTGCTCGCCGATTACGGGCTCGACATCTACAGCAACGGCGTCACCACGCGCGACGACGTGCTGAAGAATGATCCGGCGATGGTCAAGAACTTCAACGACGCGCTGGTCGAATCGATGATCTTCGCCATCGACAACCGCGACGAGGCGGTGCGCATCTATCTCAAGTACAACACGCAGGCCAATCCGGAGCTCACGCGCGCCGGCCTCGATGTCGCCATCGCGCACCTGCTGGTGCCCGAGGTGGCGCAACACGGCATCGGCCCCATGGATACCGGCAAGATGACCAAGACGATCAAGGCGATGAAGGACTATTTCGACCTCTCCGCCGAGGTGACGCTGGGCGACATCTTCAGCAACGACTACGT
>JAFEFG010000088.1 GCA_018240685.1 Pseudomonadota bacterium
GGTGCGCTACGCCATCCATCCGGTGGCGGGCCGCATGCCGGGCCACATGAACGTGCTGCTGGCCGAGGCCAACGTGCCCTACGACGAGGTGTTCGAACTCGACGACATCAACCGCGACTTCGCCTCGACCGACGTGGCTTTCGTGATCGGCGCCAACGACGTCACCAATCCGGCGGCCAAGACCGACCCGAAGAGCCCGATCTACGGCATGCCCATCCTCGACGTCGAGAAGGCGCAGACGGTCCTGTTCGTGAAGCGCGGCATGTCCTCGGGCTATGCCGGCGTCGAGAACGAGCTCTTCTTCCGCGATAACACGATGATGCTGTTCGCCGACGCCAAGGTCATGTGCGAGAACATCGTCAAGGCGCTGGAAGGCTCGGCTCACTGACGCAGGTACGCCGATGACAGTGACCTATGAAGAGCTGTGCGGACAGTGCTTTGGCGGGGACGAAGAACAATCCGATGAAGAGGCGTTTGAGGCGTGCGCGGGTGTCATTGCCGCGGCCCGATCGCCTGCAGATATCGCCCACGCGCATCTCGTCCGTGGATTGATTCGCAGTGGTGACGACGACGCGGGGGCGGCCATCGCCGAACTCAGCCGGGCGGTCGCCGTTGACCCGGCACCGGTCTATTTCCAGACCCGTGGTCAGGTCCGCTTTCAACACGGCGATTATGAGGGAGCCCTGCGAGATTTTCGGCTGGCTGCCGATGGAGATCCGCAGTACGCGGCGCCACACATGAGCAGCGGCGCCGCGTATCACCAGCTTGGTGATTATGAGAAGGCGCTGGCATGCTACGAGGAAGCGATCCGGATCGATCCCGGCAACGCGCGAGCCCACTACAATCGGTGCCTTGCGTATGTCTATTGCGGGGAGGAAGAGCGTGGGCTGCTTGATCTGGACCGTGCGATTGAACTCGATCCTGATGTTGGGTCGTGGCTCGTGATGCGCGGCCGCGCTCATCTCGACCATGGGCAATGGTCAGGTGCCATAGACGCCTTCAGTCGTGCGTTCGAGCTTAGTCCGCAGAATGCCGAAGCGCTTTTTTGCCGTGGTGTCGCGAAGGCGAGGCAAGGGGATACAGTTGGCGCAGCGGAGGATATGACAAGGGCGCAAGCAATGGATCTGGACATCGCTCAGTACATGGCCGAGCAGGGCGTCGAGCGCTGAAGTTTCAGGGGATCCTGTTTGACGTCGGCGGCGCCATCGACCTTGAGTTCGCCTGGGAGATGGCGATCGACGGCGCCATCGCGGCGTCGTGCGGCCTGGAGGGAATCCGGGTTGACCAGGCCACGGTGGAAGCGGCCTCCGAAGAGGCGGTCGGAGCCTTCGCGCCGGATACCTATCGCCGGATGATCGAGATTCTCTGCGGTGACGAACCCGCGACTGTGGCACGCGTGACGCAGCGCGTGAGAGCTATGACTGGAAATCTCGATGCCTTCCAGCTTCGCCCTGGCATCCAGGATCTCCTCCAGCGGCTGGCCGGGCGTGACCTCGTCCTTGGCGTCACCGGATGTTCGAGGGATCGGCTCGAGCGGGCTGGCCTTGATGGCCGGCTGGCGGCTGATATCGGCATTTCCCCGGCGGCGACGATCTTTGTCGGCGATCGTCTCGACCGGGACATCGCGCCGGCGAAGGCGGCGGGGATGGCCACCATCCGGTTCCGCAGCGGCCGCTGGCGCCGCCAGCAGCCACGTTCGGCGGCCGAGACGCCCGATGCCGTCGTCACCGATGTGCGGGAACTCGAGGAGGCCATCGCCGCGCTCCTGGCCTCGAGATAGGGGGCGCCTCGAGATAGGGGCCGGCAGCGCGGTCGCGGCCAAACAAAAACCCCCGGTATGGCCGGGGGTTGTCGTCTGCTGCAGCGAGCGGGGAAGGGCTAGTAGCCCTCGCGCTCCATGCGCTTGCGCATCAGCTTGCGGGTGCGGCGGATGGCCTCGGCGCGTTCCCGGGCGCGGCGCTCGGAGGGCTTCTCGTAATTGCGGCGGAGCTTCATCTCGCGGAAGATGCCTTCACGTTGCATCTTCTTCTTCAGGACGCGGAGCGCCTGATCGACATTGTTTTCGCGGACGAGAACCTGCACTTCGATCGCTTCCTTCCAAGCTGATGTGCCCCGGGAAATCACCCCAAGGCAGGAATTCGAGAGGCGGGTTGGTATCACAGGCCGCCGCCCTTGGGAAGCCCCACCAAGGGGCCTATATAGGGCCCATGACCGCCCCCGATCCTACCCAGAATGACTTGGATGCACCCCTTCGGGACCGCCTGGCCGATGCCGTCGCGAACGAAGCGGCTTTCGACGGCTGGACTGCGACCGCCATCAAGGCTGCGGCTCGGGGCCTGGGGCTGGCCTCCGGGGAGGCCGAGCGTCTGTTTCCGGGGGGAGCCCTGGACGTGCTGGGCTATCTCAGCGCCCGGTCGGACGAGCGCATGGTCGCCGACATGGAAGCTGAAGGCGTGACGGGGCTCAAGGTCCGTGACCGCATCCGGGAAGCCATTCGGATCCGCCTGGATCGTCATGTCGGCGACCGCGAGGCGGCCCGCCGGGCGATGGCGTTGCTCGCCTTGCCCTTCAATGCGCCGCTGGGGCTCAAGCTGCTGTACCGGACGATCGACGCCATGTGGTATGCGGCGGGCGACACCAGTACCGATTTCAATTTCTACACCAAGCGCGCCACGCTTGCGGCCGTCTATTCGGCGACGCTGCTTTACTGGCTGAACGACCGTTCTCCCGGCAGCGAGGCGACCTGGAATTTCCTCGACCGCCGGATCGACAACGTGATGGCGATGGAGAAGCTGAAGGCCCGGGCGCGCACCTGGCAGCCGGGCAATCGCATGCGGGGCGCGATCCGGCGCTGAACGTCAGCGCGACGGAAGCTCGATGTACGTCACGTGTCCCATCTTGCGGCCGGGCCGCGCGCTGCCCTTGCCGTAGAGGTGCAGCCGCGCCGTGGGGTCGGCGACATATCGGGCCCAATCGTCGGCTTCGTGGCCAATCAGGTTGACCATCCGCGACGGGGCGAGGATGTCGACGGGGCCGAGGGGCAGCCCACAGACCGCCCTCACCAGCTGCTCGAACTGGCTGGTGGCGCAGGCATCGAGGGTCCAGTGGCCGGAATTGTGCGGCCGGGGCGCCATCTCGTTCGCCAGCACCTGGCCGTCCCCGGTCACGAACATCTCGAGGGCCACCAGGCCCACGAGGTCGAGGCTCTTCGCGAGCTGAAGGCCGTAGCGTTCGGCCGTCGCCAGCGTCGAGACCGGCAGGCCGGAGGGGACCGTCGTGGTACGGAGGATGCCGTCGCGGTGCTCGTTCAGGCCGATGGGAAAGCAGCGCGCCTCGCCGTCGAGACCGCGGGCGACGATCGCAGAGATCTCGCACGTGAAATCGACGAGCGCTTCCAGGATGCATTCGCGCCGTCCCAGCTTCTCCCACGCGGCCGCCAGCTCGGCCCTGGTCGAGACGCGGGCCTGGCCCTTGCCGTCATACCCTTCGGTGCAGGTCTTCAGGATGCCGGGCAGGGCGGTCGCCTTCGCGATATCCGTTTCACTCAGGATCGGCTGGTAGTCGGCGGTGCCCAGGCCCGAGCGGCGGAAGAACTCCTTCTCGCGCAGCCGATGCTGGGCGAAATGGATGGGAGCGGTACCGGGTCGGACCGGCTTGTGCCGCGCGCAGGCGGCTACCGTGCTTTCCGGAACGTTCTCGAATTCGTAGGTGATGACGTCGACCTGCGCGGCAAAGCGGGCCAGCGCGTCCCTGTCGTCATAGGCGCCCCGGACGTGTCCTGCCGACACATCGGCGGCGATCGAGTGATCTTCGGGCGCGTAGACCACCGTCCGATAGCCGAGCCGCGCCGCCGCCATGGCGGTCATCCGGCCCAACTGGCCGCCGCCCAGGATGCCGATGGTCGACCCTGGCGGGAGAAGCTGTGCGGATGCCACGGTCTAACGCTGCCCGGCGGGGTCGTCCGAGGGGGCTTCGGCTACCGACTCGGTCTGGCGCAGCCGCCAGCGCTCGACCGCGGCCATGATCTTGGCATTGCCAAGACCCACGATCGACCCGGCAAGCAGGGCGGCATTGATGGCACCGGATCTGCCAATGGCCAGCGTGCCGACGGGGATTCCTGCCGGCATCTGGACAATGGAAAGAAGACTGTCCATGCCCTTGAGGGCCGCGCTTTCGATCGGAACGCCCAACACCGGGAGCGGCGTCATGGAGGCCGTCATGCCCGGCAGGTGGGCGGCGCCGCCAGCCCCGGCGATGATGACTTTCAGGCCCCGGCCCTTGGCACTCGAGGCATAGGAGACGAGCCGCTTGGGGGTCCGGTGGGCGGATACGATCCGTGTTTCGCAGGGCACGCCGAGCGCATCCAGCGTCTCGGCCGCATGGCGCATGGTCGCCCAGTCCGACTGGCTGCCCATGATCAGGCCGACCAGTGGGCGGCTTTTGACGGAAGTTTTGGCCATAGGTGATGAGTAGGGGAAACGTCGTTCAGGCGATGATGTCGGGAATGAGTCGGCTTTCCAACTTGATTATCTGGTCCTTGAGCCCGAGCTTGCGCTTCTTGAGGCGCTGAAGCTGAAGCTGGTCGAAGGGGGCCTTTTCGATCAGGCGGTCGATCACCTCGTCGAGGTCGCGATGCTCGCTTCTCAGCGCCTCCAGCCTGGCTCTGAGGGCTTCAACGTCCTGCGGTTCCGATGGCGTGTCGTCGTTCATGCTCGGCGCGCTCGTCCCGGCGGGCTAGCCACGTGGATGCGGGCCGTGTACCCCTTCGGCCGCCCAAAGGGAAGCACATAACCCTTCACCATGTCGGACTTCCTACCTCATCCCTTCTGGAACTTCTCCCTCGAGCTCTATTCGGCGGAGGGTGTTGCCGAGGCCTGTCTGGATCTCCAGGACCGGCGGCGCTGCGATGTGAACGTCCTACTGTTCTGCTGCTGGATGGGCGTTTCGGGCCGCCCGACGCTCACCGCGGAGCGGCTGCGGGTGATCCTGGCGGTCAGCGACCGCTGGCAGGCTGAGGTCGTCCGGCCACTGCGCGCGGTGCGCAGGGTTCTCAAGGAGCGGTCCTGGGATGCAACCCTGCCGGAAGCGGTCGATGCGACCCGTCGGCGGGTGGCCGATGCCGAACTGGCCGCCGAACATGCCGAGCAGCTTACGCTGGCTGCCCTCCATATGCCGCCTGCAGACCGCGATCGGGCCGTCGACAAGCGGCTGCGCGCAGCGGTGGGAAACCTCGGCGTCTATGCCCTGTGTCTGGACATCGTCCCCGACGACAAGGATCGAAAGGCCGTTGCGGCCCTGATGGCGGCAGCCTTTCCTGAACTTCGGGCAGGGGAAATCGCACAAGCGGTCGGCGTGCAGCCGGCGGGATGATCGGCGACGGCATCGATCGGCCTGGACCGACCCGGATCTTCCACAGATAGATCGCGAGCCGCCGCGTTTTCCGGGCAACCGGGACCAGCGCGCGGCGTTCCTTCAATACGACGTCGGCGGCTCGTGTCAGCATTGAGTGCTGGTGATGCCGTGGCCGATTTCGCCGAGGCTGCGCATCGAGCAAGGCGCCACGATCATTCGATCGTCCGGTATGATCCACTCGAAATCGCAGCGGCAAGATCGCCGATTCCGGATGCCACATCCGCGAGCCGCCGCACGTCGCCAACCCCATAGTCGCCAGCCCCGTAATCGGTCTCATGTGCAGACGCCTCACCTTGGACGTGGTCAGTCATGCTGACACTGTCCAATGCAGTTTTGCACAGAAGGATGACGCCGCTTGATTTGACCGTGACTCATGCGGCGGACGGAGTCAGAGTTTTGATGTCTGCAACAGGCTTGGAGGCGTCTATGAGTGCCGTAGACCACATCGAAGCGTTGAGGGCGAAGCATGCGATGCTTGAGCATGCGATCGATGAAGAGAATGCGCGTCCTCATCCCAACGACGACGCGATCTGCAGCCTGAAGAAGCGGAAACTGCAGATCAAGGATGAGATCACCCGGCTCACCCGGACGAAGCCGCACTAGCAGTTCCCCAGATAGCCAAATACCACCCGCGCGACCCTCGGAAAGGGCTATGACAGCCCCGCCCAGCGGGCCAGCGCGACGGCTGCCACCCCGGCAAACAGGCCGGCCGTGAAACCGCGGGTCGTTCGGGTGACGATCGCGCCTGCGACTGCGCCGGCGATGAAGGCGCCGCGGACTTCGACGACGGGCACGATCGCCGCAGAAACCAGGACGGCGCCTGGCGCATTCTGAAGCCAGGCGCTGACGAAACGGTGGCGGCCCAGCCAGCGCATGGCGACGAAGCCGCCGCCTTTTGCGGCAAGCGCGGCGAGCGCCATCACGAGGATGGCGACCAGGGTTTCGGTATCAGCCGACACGATCTTGCCGAAGGTCGCGCATGGCCCCGTACAGGCCGCCAGCAAGCCCGCCGATGACGATGTACCAATTGCCGTGCAGCAGCCACTTCGCCGTCAGGGCGGCAAGGATGGCGACGGTCCAGGGGGCGAGATCGCGCTTGCCGCGAAACAGCAGGGCCGCGACCACGACGAAGACCGAGATCCCGACGAAGTCGAGCCCGAAGCGCAGGCTCGCCGCCGGATCGGCGAGCACACCTCCTGCCGCGAGATGGCCGAGCAAGGTGGCGCCCGACCATATGCAGACCATGGAGAGGCCGCCGCCGAGGAATTTCCCGAGGTCGCCCTTGCCGCGGCGATATTCCTCGATGTTCAGCGCCCAGTTCTGATCGATCGTCACGAACCAGACGAAGGGCTGCTTGTACCAGGGCAGGTCGGGCAGGTAAGGCTGCAGCGCCGCGCCCATCACGAAGTAGCGCAGATTGGCGACGAAGACGGAGACGAACAGCGCCACCAGCGGCAGCGGCTTCGCCCAGATGTCGAGCGCGACCATCTGGCTGGTGCCGGCCATCACGGTGAAGCTCATCAGCGTCGTTTCGAACGCACTGAGGCCTTTTTGCGCGGCGGCGACGCCGAACCCGATGCCGAAGGGAAAGGCGGCGAGGCCGGGCAGGATCATGCGTCCCGCGCCGACCCTGAAGCTGCGCCACGTCACGCGCGCGGAAAGGGACACGAATTCACCGAGCCATTGAAGCGGCGGCTAATCTAGCTTGTGCAGATTCACTGTCCAGGTGGTGGGACCGAAAGCGCCGCGTGAATAGCCGCTGCATTGGGCGACGTTGTCCGCGCCGCGCTGGCAGACGAGCTGGTCGGCATACCAGTGCGAGCCGTCGTTGCAGGTCGTGTCCGAGTCGTGCAGGCGCAGGGTCGAGCCGTCGAAGCGCGCCTGTGCGCGGGTTCGGCAGGCGAGCCGACCACGGCGCCATTCGAGCTGACCATAGCCGCTGGCGTCGAAGCAGTAGGACGACACGCCGGGCTGGAGCTGAGCCAGTTCGTGGCGGAAGGGATCGCTGCGCCAGCATCCCGCCAGGAACGAGAAGTCCCGCGTCGGCCCGTTCGGCAGCCTGAGGCGGTTGTCCCGGGGCGGCCGGGGCGTCGGCTGGGCGGGCGGCGGCGTCGGCTTTGGCGGCGGAGGCGCCACCGCAACCTGTGGCGGCTTGGGAGCCGGCGGCGGCTCGGGCGGCTTGCATGCCGCGATCCGCCTTTTCAGTTCGCTTTCGACGGCGGCCAGTTCGATCTGCAGGGCCTTCGCGCGCGCCTGTTGTTCCGACAGGGATGCCTTCAGGATCGGTCGGCGGTCGACGGGGATGGCTGTCACGGCGGGACTGGCAGGGCCTTCCTTGGTGACGAAGGACTCCGAGGGGGACGCCGGCAGCCAGTCGCGCAGCACCCACACGGCTCCGAGCAGGAGCGCCATAAGGGGAAGCGCGAGCAGGAGCGTGCGGCGCCAGGGAACGATGCCCGGTGCTGCGGCGGTCGGGGGATGGAAAGTGGGAGGCGGCGGCGGATCGAGCACCGATTGCCGACTTGCGACGCGCAGCAGGGGCGGCGGCAGCAGGCCTTGGGCGGCTTCCTTCTCGTAGCCCCAGCAGACCACCACCGGCTTGCCGCCGACCACGAACACGAACGATTCGTCGGGGCGCCGCGCGGCGAGCGACAGGGAGCGGCCGATCGCGGCGCCGTTCCCGGCGGAGAGGGTCTGGCCGAGCCGGCCGATTTCGATCAGGCCTCGGTCGACGCGGGAAAGGACGTCGCCCCGCTCCTTGGGATCGAGTTCGGCGAGGTGCCGAACCTCGCCTGGCCAGTTAGCGTACCAGTCGATTCCCTTGCCGTCGGCGTGGAGTTGCGGCTCTGCCAGCAGCGAGGCGACCGTATCGCCCAGCTGATGACGTACGATGCGGATGAGCTGGATCGCCGAATTGTGCAGCGGCTCGCCGCGCACGCCCAGGGGGCGGACGCCGCTCTCCGTCGTGACAATAAGCGTACTCTGGCCGGACATACCGGCGCGAGCTTAACCGGCCGATTGTGGCGGGGCGATGGTCCCGCTACAGCGCCTTCGCCCAGTCGCGCAGCACGAATTTCTGCACCTTGCCGGTCGAGGTCATGGGCAGGTCGCGGAACACGACGTGCCTTGGGCACTTGAAGTGCGCGAGATTGGCACGGCAATAGGCCACGATCTCCTCGGCCGTCGCCGCGGCGCCCGGTTTCAGGACGACGAAGGCGCAGGGCGTTTCCCCCCATTTCTCGTCAGGCTTGGCAACCACCGCGACATTGGCCACGGCCGGATGCTTCATGATCACGCCCTCGACCTCGATGGTCGAGATGTTCTCGCCTCCCGAGATGATGATGTCCTTGGAGCGGTCGCGCAGCTCGATGTAGCCGTCCGCGTGCAGCACGCCGAGATCGCCCGAGTGGAACCAGCCGGCGTCGAAAGACTCCTTCGTCGCGGCGGGATTCTTGAGGTAGCCCTTCATCACGAGATTGCCGCGGAACATGACCTCGCCCATGGTTTTCCCGTCGCGCGGCACCTCTGCCATGGTTCGCGGATCCATGACCGTGACGCCGTCTTCGGCTGCGTAGCGAACGCCCTGGCGCGCCTTGAGGCTGGCGCGGGTTCCCGCATCGAGCGCATCCCATTCCGGATGCCAGGAGCAGATGGTGGCCGGTCCGTAGACCTCGGTCAGGCCATAGACGTGCGTGACGCGGAAATTCTCCTTCTCCAGCGCTTCGAGCACGGCGGCTGGCGGTGGTGCGGCGGCGGTCATGAACTCGACCCGCCGCTTCAGCGGACGCCGTTCGTCGGCGCGGGCGCCGATGATGAACTGCATGATGATCGGCGCGCCGCACATGTGGGTGACGTCATGGTCGGCCAGCGCATCGAAGATCGTTTTGGCGCTGGCGCGTCGCAGACAGATCGAGGTCCCGGTGACGAGGGCGAGCGTCCAGGGGAAGCACCAGCCGTTGCAATGGAACATCGGCAGCGTCCACAGGTAGACCGGATGCAGCCCCATGGCCCATTGCGTGGCATTGCCGTAGGCCGACAGCGTCGCGCCGCGATGATGGAACACCACACCCTTTGGGTTCCCGGTCGTGCCGGAGGTGTAGTTGAGCGAGATCGCGTTCCACTCGTCGGCGGGATATTGCCAGCCGTAGTCGGCGTCGCCCGTGGCCAGGAACTCCTCGTAGGTCGTGTCGCCGATCTGCCCGCGGTCGTCGCACTGCGGATCGTCGATGTCGACGACCAGCGGATGGACCTTCGCCAGGCCCAGCGCCTCCGTCATCACGCGGTGATATTCGCGGTCGACGAGCAGGACCTTGGTCTCGCTGTGGTCGAGGATGAAGGCGAGCATCGCCGCGTCGAGGCGCGTGTTGAGCGAATTCAACACCGCCCCCGTCATCGGCACGCCGAAATGCGCCTCGTACATCTCCGGGATGTTGGGTGCCATGATCGTCACCGTGTCGCCGACACCGATGCCGACCTTTTCCAGCGCCGAGGCGAGCTGGCGGCAGCGGGCGTAGGTCTCCGCCCACGTCTGGCGCCGCGGGCCGTGGATCAAGGCGATGTGGTCCGGGTAGACGGACGCGCTGCGCTCCAGGAACTGCAGCGGGGTAAGCGGTGCGTAGTTGGCCGTCGTCTTGTCGAGGTCGCGCTCGTAGATGTTGGGAGTCAGTGCCGGCGTCTTGTGGGGGGCAGGGCGGGGCGTGGGTATGCGAGCCACCAGGGGACGGCTCTTCACCGGGCGCCGCGGCGCAGGGCGGGCGATCGGCTTGGCAGGAAGCGCCTTCTTTGAAGCCGCTTTGGCCTTCGATGTCACCTTGGCGCTGCGGCGCGCCGATTTGACGGCTGCCTTCTTCGTCTTGGCAACCTTGCGTTTCGCGGGTCGCTCTGTCCTGCCCTTGCCGGCGCTTTTTCCTTTGCCCTTGGCCATGCGCGTTCCTTGTCAGAGCCCTTGTCAGTAGCGTGATCCTAGCGCATCACAGGGCACAGGAGGAGGGAGGAACAACAATGACGGTCGGCGATATCTATCGCGCGGTACATGCGCGGTCGCTCAAGGACCCGGAAGGGTTCTGGGCGGAGCAGGCTCAGGCGATCGACTGGTCGAAGCCATGGGACAAGGTCCTCGATGCTTCGCGGGTGCCGTTCTACCGCTGGTTTGCGGGCGCTGAGCTCAATGCCTGCCACAATGCGCTCGATCGCCATGTCGATGCTCCCCCTGGGAAGAACAGGGCCGAGCAGACAGCCCTGATCTACGATTCGCCCGTCACCGGCACGAAGAAGAGCTTCACCTATCGCGAACTGCGCGACCGGGTGGCCCAGCTCGCAGGTGCGATCGCGTCGCAAGGCGTCGCGAAGGGCGACCGGGTCATCATCTACATGCCGATGATCCCCGAGGCGGTGATGGCGATGCTTGCCTGCGCCCGGCTGGGCGCCATCCATTCCGTCGTGTTCGGGGGCTTCGCTGCCAACGAACTGGCCGCTCGCATCGACGACAGCCAGCCCAAGCTGGTGCTGACCGCGTCGTGCGGCATCGAACCCGGCCGAGTGGTGCACTATAAGCCGCTGCTCGACCATGCGATCGAGCTGGCGCATCACAAGGTCCCCCGCGTCATCCTGTTCCAGCGCCCGCAGGCGAAGGCGGAGCTGCTGCCGGGTCGCGATCTCGACTGGGTCGAGACAGTGTCGCGCGCCACGCCGCACGGCTGCGTGCCGGTGAAGGCGACCGATCCGCTCTACATCCTCTACACGTCGGGCACGACCGGCCAGCCGAAGGGCGTGGTGCGCGATACGGGCGGCTATTGCGTGGCGCTCGCCTGGACGATGAAGAACCTCTACGGCGTCGAGCCCGGCGAGGTCTGGTGGTGCGCCTCGGACGTGGGCTGGGTCGTCGGCCACTCCTACATCGTCTACGGGCCGCTGATCCACGGCGCGACGTCGATCCTGTACGAGGGCAAGCCCGTCGGCACGCCCGACGCCGGCGCTTTCTGGCGCGTGATCTCCGAGCACAAGGCCGTGGCCCTGTTCACGGCACCGACGGCCTTCCGCGCCATCAAGCGCGAAGACCCGGAGGGCAAGCTCCTGAAGAAGTACGACCTGTCGCGGTTCCGTACGCTGTTCCTGGCCGGCGAGCGCGGCGATCCGCCCACCGTCGAATGGGCGCAGAAGCTGCTGGGCGTTCCCGTGGTCGATCACTGGTGGCAGACCGAGACGGGGTGGTCGATCTGCGGCAACTTCGTCGGTCTCGAGCCGATGCCGATCAAGCCCGGCTCGACCTCGGTGCCGGCGCCGGGCTGGCACCTCGACGTGCTGGACGAGAACGGCCACCCGATGAAGCCGGGGCAGGTGGGCGCGCTGGCCGGCAAGCTGCCGCTGCCGCCGGGCACCTTCCCGACGCTGTGGAACGCCGACGAGCGGTTCAGGCAGGCGTACCTCACGGAGTTCCCTGGCTACTACAAGACCGGCGACGCGGGCTTCATCGACCGCGACGGCTATGTCTCGGTGATGACGCGCGTCGACGACGTCATCAACGTCGCCGGCCACCGCCTGTCCACCGGACAGATCGAGGAGGTCCTCGGCGCCCACAACGACGTGGCGGAATGCGCGGTGATCGGCGTCGCCGACGAACTGAAGGGGCAGGTGCCGCTCGGGTTCCTGGTCCTGAAGGCCGGCGTCAACCGCCCGCATGAGGAGATCCGGAACGAGGTCGTGCAGATGGTGCGCGATCGCATCGGACCGGTCGCGTTCTTCAAGAACGCGCTGGTCGTGCAGCGTCTGCCCAAGACACGTTCCGGCAAGATCCTGCGCGGCACCATCCAGAAGATGGCCGACAACCAGCCCTGGACGATGCCTGCCACGATCGAGGATCCGGTCGTGCTCGACGAGATCAAGGGCGGGTTGAAAAACGCGGGCTACGCAGCAAAGGTCTAGGCCGCGGCGGGACCGCGGATCAGAAGGGGCACGCATGCGCCGGCGTCATGCGTGCCGGTGAAGAGTTCGATTGAGTAAGGACGGAAGGAATTTGGGTATGACTCTCGACATCAACCGCGCCGATCTCTGCGTAGGCGTTGTGGGCACGGGCGCCATGGGGCGCGGGATCGCGCAGGTGACCGCGCAGGGCGGCATGAAGGCGATCATGTTCGATGCCGCGCCGGGCGGGGCGGCGAAGGCCAAGGCGGGGATCGTCGAGACCCTGAAGGGGCTGGCCGCGAAGGGGCGGCTCACGGAAGCCGATGTCGCGAAGGCTGAAGGCAATCTCGCCGTCGCCGACAAGATCGAGGACCTGAAGGCCTGCCACATCGTCGTCGAGGCGGTGTTCGAGAACCTCGAGGTGAAGCAGAAGCTGTTCGGCGAGCTGGAGGCGGTCGTGTCGCCGCAGACGATCCTGGCTTCGAACACCTCGTCGATCCGCATCGCGTCGATCGCGCGTGCGCTCAAGCATCGCGATCGCGTCTGCGGCATGCACTACTTCAACCCCGTGCCGCTGATGAAGCTGGTCGAGGTGATCCGGGCCGCCGACACCGCGCAGTGGGTCGTGGACGCCATGGTGGCGCTCGGCAAGCGGCAGACGCGCGTGCCCGTGATCGTCGGCGACACGCCGGGCTTCCTGGTCAATCTCGGCGGCACGGCGATCGGCACCGAAGGGCTGCGCATCTACCAGGAGGGCCGGGCGACGGCGAGCCAGGTCGATGCCGTCATGCGCGACAGCTGCGGCTTCCGCATGGGACCGTTCGAGCTGATGGATCTCACCGGCATCGACGTGAACTTCCCCGCCCGCAAGATCATCTACGAAGGCTTTTTCCACGACCGCCGCATGACGCCGAGCCCGTACCACGAGAGCCTCTATGCCGCCGGCAAGCTCGGCCGCAAGACGGGCGGCGGCTGGTACGCCTACGACGCCAAGGGCAACAAAGTCGATCCGGGCGCCGATCACGTGCCCTCGGTCGTGCCGGCAGCGAACGTCGTGGTGATGGACAGCCACAACGAGAAGCTGGTCGGACTCGTCATGGCCTCGGGAGCGAAGGCGCTCGCCGTCGACGACGGCAAGAGCCCGATCCTGGTGGCGCCGATCGGCAAGGACTGCACCACGGTCGTCGTGGAGCGCGGTCTGGATCCCAAGCGGACCGTCGCCGTCGATCTCACCGGCGACATCGCCAAGCGCATCACGATCATGACCGCCCCCGGCGCCGACGATCTCGTCCGCGATGCCGCGGCGGCGATCCTGGCCCGGTCCGGCGCGAAGGTCACCCTCATCAAGGATTCGCCGGGCTTCATCGCCCAGCGGATGTGCGCGATGATCGCCAACCTCGGCTGCGAGATGGCCATGATCGGCATCGCCTCGGCGGCGGACGTCGATACCGCCATGACGCTCGGCCTCAACTACCCGCGCGGCCCGCTCGCCCTGGCCGATTGGCTGGGCGTGAAGGAATGCCACGAGATCCTGGTCCAGCTGCAGGCGATCACCGGCGACGACCGCTACCGTCCCAGCCAGTGGCTGCGCCGTCGCGCGCTCCTGGGCATGAATGCGACGATGCCGGAGTGACCGGGGCGTGGCGGCCGGCTAGCCCAGCAGCGTTCCGGCCCACGCCGCGAGGATGACCAGGATCAGGCCCGGGATCACGGCGGCGGCGAAACGCCAGCTTCCCTTCGCCATGGCGAAGAGGAGCTTGGTGACGGTGTTCGTCGAGAGCGCCATGAGGATGGGGACGACGGCATCGGCCGTCGTCATCTGGTTCGCGGCGACCAGCGAGGCGACGGAGACCGCCGAAGCATGGGTGTCGGCGAATCCGCTGACGGCTGCTGCGACGAGGGTGCCGGTCGAGCCGAACCAGTGCTGGAAGGCCGTGAGCGAGAAGTTGATGGTCGCCAGGACCGCCCCGAAGGTGATTGCCGACGAGAGGCTGAAGGCCCGGTCCGGCCGATACTCGACCCCGGCCTTCTCGTTCAGCGCGCGGACCGTGAACAGGAGGCCGTAAAGGACCGCAACGATGCCGGCCAGGATCAGCGGCAGATAGAGGGCCTGCAGGACGGCGAGGCTGGTGGCGGCCAGAACGACCGCCATCTGGACGATGGTGGCCACCGTCGACAGCACCGCGCCGGCGGCGGCGGACTTGAGCATGTGGGGAGCCTTGGCGGCGCGCTCGCCCATCGCGCCGATCGTGGCGATGCTCGAGATGAAGCCGGACGCCAGGCCGGCCAGGGGCAGACCGAAGCGCGCGCCGGCGATGCGGATCATCACGTATCCGATCGCGCTCACGCCCATCACGAGGATCACGATCACCCACAGCGCGTGGAGATTGAGGCCGCCGAAGGGGCCGATGGGCCGGTCGGGAAGGAGAGGCAGGACGATCAGCGTGGCGCCGGCGAAGATCAGCGCATCCCGCACGTCCTGCTCGGAAAGGACGGAGCGCACGAAATCGTGCAAGGGGGAACGCGCGTGCAGCAGGCCGGCGATCAATGTCCCGAGACCGGCGGCGAGCGCAGGATGGCGGACGGCAAGCCCGCCGATCAGGGTCGTGAGGATGAGGGCTGCTTCCGTCGTGATGCCGGGATCGTCGTCTCGCGTGCGCCAGTAGGACACGCCGGCGAGGAGCGCGACCCCGAGCGTCGCGACCGCCAGAAGCAGTTCCCCGCCGACGATGAAGGCGAGGGCGCCTCCCAGCGACGCGAGCATGAACGTCCGCAGGCCGGCGGCGGCCCGCGAAGGCCCTTCACCCTTTCGTCGTTCCCGGTCCGCGCCGATCAGCAGGCCGATACCCAAGGCCACGGCCAGGCTGACGAGCAGCGGGTCGATGTCTGGCATGAAAACGTCGTGGCCGTGCCGGCCATCAATGCATGAACGCGCTTTCCTCGGTGGAAATCGAGGCGCGCAACCAGTTCCGTTCGACCGGGCGGAAGCCCGTTCGCGGGCAATCGAGCAGATCCAGCGCCTCTTCGAGGCGATCGACGATCGTCGGCACCTTGCCGCCCAGGACTTCCTGATAGGCCGCGAACAGACGCGCCAGCGCCTTCACGTCGGCACGCGGCGCGACGAAGATGCGACGCCGGTCCGGCCACGGCTGGGGACGCTGCGCCCAGTCGGCGAAGATCTTGAGCGGGATGTCCACGCGCTCGACATCGCTGAAATCGTAGACGACGTCGCCCGGCGCCTCGACGGCGTGCAGCAGCATCGCCGTGACGTCGAACTCGGCCAGATCCCTCGCCGATACGCAGCCATGGAAACGTGCGAGGGAAACCTCATGGGTGCGGTTGAACTGAAGGTCGAACATCGCAAGCGCCTCGGACCGTTGAGGCCACATGCTACACGTTTCAGTTCGGAGACAATTGATCTTCATCAACGGCGCGGCAGGAGATTGGCCGGAGCTTCGCGGGATGGCGGGCGTTCGGATGAGGGCTCGGGGGCTGCATGGAGCGGCACAGCCCCGGCTCCGGACGTCCCGCTGCGCGGTGCCATGGAGAGTGCGAAATAACGGCTGGGAACCCGGTATCCAGGGGAGGATCTGGCCTTGTTTGCCGGGTTGACCTTTACGTAAACGTAAACTACCTAAGCCTCACTGGCGCGGAAAGCGCCGCAAGCTCAAAGTCTGCGTCAAGACAGGCATCCGACAACACAAGAGGAACACGCCCCGTGACCGCATTGGCCGCGCATTACACGCCCGAACACCAGATGTTCCGTGAGACCTGCCGGCGTTTCTTCGAGAAGGAAGTCGTGCCCTTCCACCTGAAGTGGGAGGAGGAAGGCATCGTGCCGCGCGAGCTGTGGCGCAAGGCCGGCGAGCAGGGGCTGCTGGGCATGACGATGCCGGAGGCCTATGGCGGCGCCGGCGCGGATTTCCTCTACAGCGCTATCCTGATCGAGGAGCAGGGACGGGCGATCGCGTCGGGTCCGGCCTTCTCGCTGCACAATGACATCGTCGTGCCCTACCTGCTGCAGTACGGCACCGAGGAGCAGAAGAAGAAGTGGATCCCCAAGGCCTGCTCCGGCGAGCTGGTGACGGCCATCGCCATGACCGAGCCGGGCACGGGATCCGATCTCCAGTCGGTGAAGACCAACGCTGTCGTGGACGGCAACCACTGGGTCATCAACGGTTCCAAGACCTTCATCAGCAACGGCCAGCTCGCCGATCTCGTGATCGTGGTCGCCAAGACTGATCCCAAGCTCGGCGCCAAGGGCACGTCGCTGATCGTCGTCGAGACGAATACGCCGGGCTTCAAGCGCGGCCGCAACCTCGAGAAGATCGGCATGAAGGCGCAGGACACGTCGGAGCTGTTCTTCGACAACGTGCGCGTGCCGGCCGATCACTTGCTGGGCGGGCCGGGCATGGGCTTCATCCAGCTCATGCAGCAGCTGCCGCAGGAGCGGCTGGTCATCGCCATCCAGGCGATCGCCGCGATCGAGGCGGCGCTCACCCATACGCTCGCCTACGTCAAGGAGCGCAAGGCGTTCGGCAAGGCGATCATCGATTTCCAGAACACCCGCTTCAAGCTGGCCGAGATCAAGACCAAGGCCCAGGTCGCGCGCGTGTTCGTGGACGACTGCACCGCCCGGCACCTCAAGGGCGAGCTCGACGTCGCCACCGCGGCCATGGCCAAGTACTGGACCACCGACCTGCAGTGCGAGGTGATGGACCAGTGCCTGCAGTTCTTCGGCGGCTACGGCTACATGTGGGAGTACCCGATCGCGCGGCTCTATGCCGACAGCCGCGTGCAGAAGATCTACGGCGGCACCAACGAGATCATGAAGGAACTGATCGGCCGCACGCTCTAGGCAGGGAAATTCGAGCATAGGAGAAGGCACATGACCGACGCATACATCTACGACGCCGTCCGTACGCCGCGCGGCAAGGGCCGCAAGGACGGATCGCTGCACGAAGTGACGCCGATGCGGCTGGCAACCACGGTGCTGGAGGCGGTGCGCGACCGCAACAACATCGACACCAAGCTGGTCGACGACGTGATCCTGGGCTGCGTGATGCCGGTCGGCGAGCAGGGCTCGGACATTGCCCGCGTCGCGGCGGTGCGCGCCGGCTACGACGAGACGGTGCCGGGCGTGCAGGTCAACCGCTTCTGCGCCTCGGGCCTGGAAGCCACCAACATGGCTGCGGCCAAGGTGATGTCGGGCCAGAGCGAGGCGGCGATCGGCGGCGGCGTCGAGAGCATGAGCCGCGTGCCGATGGGCTCCGACGGTGGCGCCTGGCCGGTCGATCCGGCGGTGGCCATCCCGATGTACTTCCTGCCGCAGGGCATCTCGGCCGACGTGATAGCGACCAAGTACGGCATGAGCCGCGACGACGTCGACGCCTACGCGGTCGAGTCGCAGAAGCGCGCCAAGCACGCCTGGGACAAGGGCTACTTCAAGAAGTCGATCATCCCGGTGAAGGACCAGAACGGCATCGAGCTCCTGAACCATGACGAGCTGATGCGTCCCACCACGACCATGCAGACGCTGGCGTCGCTGGAGCCCAGCTTCAAGATGCAGGGCGAGACCATGCCCGGCTTCGACGCCGTGGCGATGCAGCGCTATCCCGAGATCGAGAAGGTGATCCACGTCCACCATGCCGGCAATTCGTCGGGCATCGTCGACGGCGCTTCAGCGATCCTGCTCGGCACCAAGGCGTTCGGCGAGAAGACCGGGCTGAAGCCGCGGGCCCGCATCCGCTCCTTCGCCTCGATCGGCTCGGAGCCGGCGATCATGCTGACCGGTCCGGCCCCGTCCTCGGAGCGGGCGCTGAAGCGCGCCGGCATGGAGGCCAAGGACATCGACCTGTTCGAGCTCAACGAGGCGTTCGCTGCCGTCGTGCTGCGCTACATGCAGATCTTCAAGATGCCGCACGACAAGATCAACGTGAACGGTGGCGCCATCGCCATGGGCCATCCGCTGGGCGCGACCGGCGCGATGATCCTCGGCACCCTGCTCGACGAGCTGGAGCGGCGCAATCTCTCCACCGGTCTGGCGACGCTCTGCGTCGGCGCCGGCATGGGCACCGCCACGATCATCGAGCGGGTCTGAGCCTCTTTACTGCGGCCCACCCTTCGAGATGGCCCTTCGGGCCTCCGCAGGGTGAGGTCGTGGTTGTCTCGGAATGGTCCTCACCCTGAGGAGCGAGCAAAGCGAGCGTCTCGAAGGGTAGGCAACGCGAAGAATTTGGAGACCATCATGATCAACTACAACGTCGACAGTGACGGCATCGCCACCATCACCTGGGACATGCCGGGCCGCACGATGAATGTGCTGAACGAAGGCTCGATGACCGCCTACGCCGAGGCGCTGGAGAAGGCGCTCAAGGACGAGAAGGTGAAGGGCATCATCCTCACCTCCGGCAAGGACACGTTCATCGCCGGCGCCGACCTCGACATGCTGCTGAACGTCGATACGTCGGACGCCGCCAAGCTGATGGACCAGTTCAGCCGGCTGCAGAAGATGTTCCGGCGCCAGGAGACCGGCGGCAAGCCGATGGTGGCTGCCATCAACGGTACGGCGCTGGGTGGCGGCTTCGAGATCTGCCTCGCCTGTCACTACCGCGTCGCCGCGGCCAACCCGAAGGCCAAGATCGGCCAGCCGGAAGTGAAGATCGGTCTGCTGCCGGGCGGCGGCGGCACGCAGCGCATCCCGCGCCTGATCGGCGTGATGAATGCCGCCCCGATCCTGCTCGAGGGCAAGGACCTGCCGGTCGAGACCGCCAAGGGCATGGGCCTGATCCACGAGGTCGTGCCGGCGGACCAGCTGCTCGCCAAGGCCAAGGAATGGCTGATGGCGCCGGCGAAGGAGCAGGTGGTTCCGGAATATGCCGGCAAGGGCGCCAAGGCGATCGACGGTCGCGCCGTGCAGCCGTGGGACCGCAAGGGCTTCAAGGTCCCGGGCTTTCCCGGCGGCCAGGTATGGGGGCCCGTCGGCGTGCAGACTTTCATCGGCGGCAACGCCATGATCGCGGCCAAGACTTTGGGCGTCTATCCGGCGCCCAAGGCGATCATGAGCTGCGTCTATGAGGGCCTGTTGCTGCCGTTCGACACCGCTCTCAAGGTCGAGACACGCTATTTCGTGTCGCTGCTGCGCGATCCGGTCGCCAAGAGCATGATCCGCACCCTGTTCTTCGGCCTGCAGGAAGCCAACAAGCTCGTCCGCCGGCCCAAGGGCGTGGCGAAGCAGGAGTACAAGAAGATCGGCGTGCTGGGCGCCGGCCTGATGGGTGCCGGCATCGCCACCGTGTCGGTGCAGGCAGGGCTGGAGATCGTGCTGGTCGATCGCGACCAGGCCTCGGCCGACAAGGGCAAGGCGCACATCGCCGACGAACTCGGCAAGGCCGTGAAGCGCGGCCGTCTCGCCAAGGAGAAGGCCGAGGCGCTGCTGGCCAAGGTCACGGCGACGCCGGACTTCGGCGCGCTCAAGGGCTGCGACCTCGTGGTCGAGGCGGTGTTCGAGAACCGCGACGTCAAGGCCGAGGCGACCAAGAAGGCCGAGGCCGTGCTGGCGGCCGACGCGATCTTCGCCTCCAACACCTCGACGCTGCCGATCACCGGCCTTGCCGAGGCGTCGTCGCGGCCGGCGAACTTCATCGGCCTGCACTTCTTCTCCCCCGTGGAGAAGATGCCGCTGGTCGAGATCATCGTCGGCAAGAAGACCTCGCCCGAGACGCTCGCCCGCGCCATGGACTTCGTCCAGAAGATCCGCAAGACGCCGATCGTGGTGAACGACAGCCGCGGCTTCTTCACCTCCCGCGTCTGCGGCGCCTTCATCAGCGAGGGCCATCGCCTCCTCAAGGAGGGCGTGCCGGCGCCGATGATCGAGAACTGCGCCCGCATGGCCGGCATGCCGGTCGGTCCGCTGGCGCTCAACGACGAGGTCGCCATCGACCTGTCGTGGAAGATCATGGACCAGACCCGGCGCGACGCCGAGGCGGCCGGCCAGAAGTACGAGGGCTCGGGCACCGAGGACATCCTCGAACTGATGGTCAAGAAGCTGGAGCGCTTCGGCCGCAAGAACGGCAAGGGCTTCTACGAGTATCCGGCCGACGGCAAGAAGCGCCTGTGGCCGGAGCTCGCCAAGCACTTCCCGGCCGATCCGAAGCTCCTCTACGGCGAGGGCGAGGAGAAGCTCGCCAAGGAGACCGAGATCAAGAAGCGCCTGCTCTACGTGCAGGCCGTCGACACGGCGCGCTGCCTTGAGGCGAACGTGCTCACCGCGCCGCAGGACGGCGATGTGGGCTCCATCATGGGGCTGGGCTTCGCGCCGCAGACGGGCGGCGCCATCAGCCTGATCGACCAGGTGGGCATCAAGAAGTTCGTCGCCGAGTGCGACGCGTTCGCCAAGAAGTACGGCTCGCAGTTCGAGGTGCCGAAGCTCCTGCGCGACATGGCCGCCAAGGGCCAGAGCTTCTACGGCCAGCACACCGCCCAGGCGGCGTAGCCGTC
>JAFEFG010000089.1 GCA_018240685.1 Pseudomonadota bacterium
CCGCAGGCGGCTGGCCATGATCGCCCACAGGCCGTCGAGCACCACGGCGAGGACGACGAAGGTCGCCGCGAGCAGGAGAAGCTGGTGCACGACGTCGCCGCCTGGCTCCACGAACTGCGGCAGGAAGGCGCTGTAGAAGAGCAGCGTCTTGGGATTGGTGATCCCGACCAGCAGGCCGCGCGCGTAGATCGTCCTGGCGGCGCGTTCCTGCGGCACGATGCGCGACAGGTCGCCAACCGGCGCGCGCCAGGCCCTGACGCCGAGCCAGACCAGGTAGGCCACGCCCAGCCAGCGCAGCCAGTCGAAGGCGGCGGCCAGCAGGTCGAGCATCGCCGTCGCCCCCGCCACCACGAGCGCGAGCTGCAGCACGATGGCGCTGCTGGTTCCGGCCACGGTGACCAGCCCGAACCGCGTCCCGTGGGCCATGCTGTTGGCGACGATCAGCGCCACGTTGGGGCCGGGAACGAGAATCAGCACGACGGTGGCCAGAACGAAGGCGAGGTAGAGCTCAATCGACATAATCGTATAGTAATATAATTACCGCATTGCGTCTTTTGCCCATGACATCACGCGGCAGCCGGTGCAAGAAACCAGTGGGGTGGTCGTGATCACACGGCAGGGAAACATGAACAAGGATCCCAACCGGTTCTGGTGGATGTCGCTGGTGCTCGTCGCCGCCTGCACGGGCGGCCTCTACTACTTCGAGCGCTCGATATATCCGACCAGCAACGGCGTGGTGGGGCTGGTGGTCGGGCTGGCACTGGGCGGTGCCATGGCGGCGCTGCTCGAGGACTATTTCGACCAGAACCTGAGGTAGCGCCGCTCAGAGCGGAATGAGCGCGGCCGCCACACGACGGCCCTCCGAGATCAGCACGTTGTAGATTCGGCATGCCGAGCCGGTATCGACCACTTCGAGGGCGAGGCCGAACGCCTTGAGCTCGGCCCTGAGCGGCGGCGGCACGAAAATGGCGCGCGGCCCGCATCCCAGCACCAGCAGTTCGGCCGGCGCCTCGCCTTCCCTGACGAAACCGAGATTGGCAGCCGCAACCTCCTCGGCCCGCGTAACCGGCCAGGCGGCCGTGCCGCCCGGGGTCACCAGCACGGGCTGATGCCATTCGCGGTCGCTGATCACAAAGCGGCCCGGCCCGTAGGTCCGGATCACCTGCACCTGCGCCGGGTCCGGCGCCGGCAGGACGTTCTCGTCGCGGTCGCGCCGCGACGGGCTCATGCCTTCGCCTTGGCGCCCTCTTCCTCGTGACGGAGCTGCTCGGGCCTGAGCTTCATGAAGACCAGGCCCGCGCAGGCGATCCAGATCGAGGAATAGGTGCCGACGATGACGCCCCACAGCATGGCGATCGAGAAGCTGTAGAGCACCGGTCCACCGAACACGACCAGCGCCGCCACTGCGACGAAGACGGTGACGGAGGTCATGAGCGTGCGCGACAGCGTCTCGTTGATGCTGAAATTCAGCAGCTCGACGAGATTCATCTTCTTGTAGCGCCGCAGATTCTCGCGCACGCGGTCAAACACCACCACGGTGTCGTTGATCGAATAGCCGGCGATGGTGAGCACGGCGGCAAGTGCGGTCAGGCTGAAATCGAGCCGGAACAGCACGAAGACGCCAATGGTCGAGATCACGTCGTGCAACATGGCGATCAGGGCGCCGACGCCGAACTGCCACTCGAAGCGGAACCACATGTAGACCACGATCGCGCCCATGGTCGCGAGCACGGCGATGATGCCGCTATGCATCAGCTCGGCACCGATCTTGGGACCGACCGATTCGGTGCTGCGGATGTCGTACTTGCTGCCGATCGCGTCGTCGATGACCTTGATCGCCACCTGCTGGCACCATTCGGCGCGCTGGTCGGGCGTCATGTCGATCTTGGCGACGTTCGTGTTGGCGCGCGGCAGCTCGCGCTCCAGCACCGTGAGCCCGACACGGCTCACGGCATCACGCCAGCCGGCGGAGTCGAGCTGGCCCGGCGCCGTGAAGACGACGTCGCCGGCGCCCTCGGCACCCGGCTTGACGCTCCAGCCCTCGCCCGCGCGGTGCTTCATCACCGCATCGGCGTGGGCCACGCAGGCGTTGTTGCCTTCCTGACGCTGGACGCGGATGAGCGCCGTGCGGTCGTCACCGAAGGACTGCAGCGAGACCTCGCCCAGTCCCAGCGCGCCGGTGGTGGCGCGCAGGCTGTCGAGATGGATCACACCTTCCTTGGCGCGCACCTGGATGGCGATGCCGCCCTGGAAGTCGATGCCGAAATTGAGCCCGAACACGGCCAGTCCCACGAGGGACAGGACGTTGACCAGCGTCGACAGGCCCAGCGCCAGCTTGCGCTTGCCCATGAAGTCGAACTTCGTGTTGGCCGGAACGAGGTGCAGCGGTTTCCACAGCATGGCGCGGCCTCAGAGCACGAGTTCGGTCGGCCGCCGCCAGCGCATCCAGGTCGCGAGCAGCATGCGGGTGAAGATCGTGGCGGTGAACAGATGGGTCAGCAGGCCGAGCGACAGCGAGGTCGCGAAGCCGCGGATCGGGCCCGACCCGAAGCCGAACAGCAGGACGCCGGCAATCAGCGCCGTGAGGTTGGAGTCGATGACGGCCGTCAGCGCGCGTTCGTAGCCCGCGGTGAGGGCGCCGAGCGCTGAGCGGCCGGCGGCCTTCTCCTCGCGCACGCGCTCGTAGATCAGCACGTTGGAGTCCACCGACATGCCGACCGTCAGCACGAGGCCGGCGATGCCGGGCAGCGTCAGCGATGCGCCCAGGATCGACATGCCGGCCAGCACCAGCAGCATGTTGACCGACATGGCGAGGTTGGCGAAGCCGCCGAACAGCGGGCCATAGGTCACGAACATGAACACCATGACCAGCAGCGTGCCGACCACGGCCGCGACCGTGCCGGAATGGATGGCGTCGGCGCCGAGATCGGCACCTACCGTGCGCTCCTCGATGATGGTCAGCGTGGCCGGCAGCGCACCGGAGCGCAGCAGCAGCGCCTGCTCCTGCGTCTGCTGGGTGGTGAACTGGCCGGTGATGATGCCGCTGCCGCCGCAGATGGCGCTTTGCACCACGGGGGCGCTGATGATCTCGTTGTCGAGCTGGATCGCCAGCCGCTTGCCGATGTTCTGGCGCGTGGCGGCGCAGAAGGAACGGCCGCCGGCAGCATTGAAGGTGAAGCTGATGATCGGTCGGCCGCCGTTCTGCTGGCTCTCGAAGGTCGCCTTGGCGTCGTCGAGATCCTCGCCGCCCACGATCACGCGCTTGAAGACCGGCAGGCAGGGCACCTGGAAGCGGCGGCAGATCTGCTCCGGCGTCAGCCGCGGATTGGCGCTCTGGATCTCCTCGAAGGCCTTGGGATTGGCGGCGCGCAGCGCCTGCATGCCCTCGCGCGTCGGCACCAGCGAAGTGGTGGGCGGCAGCGTCGCCGGCAGCGCCTGGCCGCGCGCGGCCACGTCCTCGTTGACCAGATGGAAGGTGAGCTTCGCGGTCTGGTTGATCTTGCGCTTGAGATCGGTCGTGTCCTTGATGCCGGGGACCTGCAGCAGGATGCGGTCGTCGCCCTCGCGCACGATGGTGGGCTCGATCGTTCCCGTCTCGTCGACGCGGCGGCGCAGGATCTCGATCGACTGATCGATCACTTCCTTCTTTTTGCGGAAGAGATCCTGCTCCGAATAGGTGAGATCGATGGTCGGGCCCGTTCCCGCGATCGCGAGCGTCGGATCGACGGCGCGCACCGCTTCCACGGCCTTGGCCCGCTGCGCCTCGTCGCGCAGGATGACGAGCACGTGGCCGTTCGGCTCGACGGAAACCTCCTTGAAGGCGACCTGGTTCTTGCGCAGCTCGGCGCGGACCGAATCGCTGACGTTGGTCAGGCGCTCGTTCATCACCCCGCGCAGATCTGCCTCCAGAAGGAAGTGCGCACCGCCGCGCAGGTCGAGGCCGAGATTGATACGGTTCTGCGCATACCACTTCGGCAGCACGTTATCGATCGACTCGGGCAGCACGTTGGGCAGCGCGAAGAGCCCGGCCAGCGCCGTGAAGACGATGATGGCGATGGTTTGCCAACGCGGAAGGTTGAGCATCCGGTTTTCCTGCTGCTACGCCTTGACTGGAGTTCCGCTCGACTACTTCTTGCCGAAGAGTCCGCCCAGCAGACCGCCCTTGCTCGGCGGCGCGGCCTGGGCCGCGGGCAACATCGGCTTCTCCTCCTCGTCGCCCTCCTTGCCGCCGCGGACCGACTCGCCGCGGGTCAGGATGTCGGTGATGGTCTGCTTGACCACGCGCACGCGCACGCCCTCGGCAACCTCGACCTGCAGCTCGTTCTCGCCGATCACCTTGGTGACCAGGCCGATGATGCCGCCGCCGGTGACCACGCGGTCGCCGCGCTTGACGCCCGCCAGCATCTCCTTCTGCGCCTTGAGCTTGGCCTGCTGCGGCCGGATCAGCAGGAAGTAGAAAACGATGAAGATGAGAACGAGCGGAAAGAGCTGCACGAGGAAATCCGAGCCGCCGCCCGCACCGGCGCCCTGTGCCCAAGCCTGGGAAATGAACATCGTCTGCTCCGATTCTTCCGGCCGTCGAAAAGCGCGCGGACTATAGCGGCCTGCGGCGGCTTTGCAACGCAAGCGCTGGGCGATATGGTCGCCCCCTTTTCAGCCCCCCGACCACCTTTTGGGCAACGATGGATCAAGATCTTAAGGCAACGCTTTCACGCATCGCAGAAGCCCTCGACCGGCTCGCGCCGCCCGCCCCGCCCTCCGCCGACCTCCACGAGGCCGAGGCCTATGTCTGGCACGCCGCCGGCCACCGGCTGGAGGCGGTCCACCGCGTCAACCGCGTGGATATCGACCTCCTGCAGGGCATCGACCGCCAGAAAGCCACATTGCTGGAGAACACGCGGCGGTTCGCCAAAGGCCTGCCGGCCAACAATGCCCTGCTGTGGGGCTCCCGCGGCGCGGGCAAGAGCTCGATCGTCAAGGCGGCCCACGCCAAGGTGAACCGCGAACTGGGCGGCCCGCCGGGCCCGCTCGCCCTGGTCGAGATCCACCGCGAGGACATCCCCTCCCTGCCCGTGCTGCTCAACCGCGTGCGCGAGAGCGACCGCCGCTTCATCGTGTTCTGCGACGACCTCTCCTTCGACGGCCAGGACGCGGCCTACAAGTCGCTGAAGGCGGTGCTGGACGGCGGCATCGAGGGCCGGCCGGAGAACGTCCTGTTCTATGCCACCTCGAATCGCCGGCACCTGATGCCGCGCGACATGATCGAGAACGAGCGCTCGACGGCGATCAATCCCTCCGAGGCCGTGGAAGAGAAAGTGTCGCTGTCGGACCGCTTCGGCCTGTGGCTGGGCTTCCACAATGCCGACCAGGACACCTTTTTCGCCATGATCGAGGGCTACGTCGCCTTCTATCGCCTCGACATCCCGGCCGAGGAGCTGCGCAAGCGGGCGGTCGAATGGTCGGTGACCCGCGGCTCCCGCTCGGGCCGCGTAGCCTGGCAGTTCATCCAGGAACTGGCGGGCGAACTGGGCAAGAAGCTGGGGTAGACCATGAGCGATCCCGAAGACGTGCTGTTCTCGCCGGCAGTCAAGGCGGAGCAGACGCGTCTGGGATCGCGGCCCACTTTCGAGGGGCGGAGCTGGAACACGGAGATCACCGACGATCTCCGCCAGTTCCTCGCCGTCATCGACACCTTCTTCTTCGCCACCGCCAGCGCCGACGGAAGGCCCTACGTGCAGCATCGCGGCGGGCCGCCCGGCTTCCTCAAGCCGTTCGGCGCCGGCAGGCTCGCCTTCGCCGACTTTGCCGGCAACCGGCAGTACATCACGCTCGGCCATCTCAAGGAGAATGACCGCGCCCACATCTTCATCCCCCACTTCGCCACCCGGCAGCGGGTCAAGCTGTGGGGCCGCGCACGGGTGGTCGAGGGCGACCTCGAGCTGATGGAGCGGCTGGTCGACCCGACTTATGCCAGCAAGCCGCAACGCGCGGTCGTGTTCGCGCTCGAAGCCTGGGACATCAACTGCCCGCAGCATATCGTGCCGCGCTACACCGAAGCCGAGATCGCCCCCGGCCTCGACAGGCTCGTCGCCCGCATCAAGGAACTCGAAGAGGAAGTGGAGCGGCTGAAGGCGGCGTCGTAGGCACGACGCTTCCGGCCCTCAGGTCGACGCCGTCGCCCCCTCGCCCAGCCATTGGCCGATCAAGGCGGCCACCGTTCCGTCCCTGGTCAGCGCGTCCTGCGCCGCATCGATGCGGTCGCGCAACACCGCGTCGCCCTTGCGCACGCATACGCCGAGGATTTCCCGGGTGATGCCCGTTTGCACGACGGCCAGCCGCGGACGATCGCGCACGAACCAATGCGTCACCGGAGCAAGCTTCATGAAGGCGTCGCAGCCGCCGTTCGACAGGTCGGCGAGCGCCTTCTCGATCTCGTCATACGCATAGACACGCACGCGACCCGCACGGCCCTCCACGACCAGTCGCTCGGCCACGGGCTGACTGGTGTTTCCCTGCTGCACGCCGATCACCAGCCCCTTGAGATCGTCGATGCCTCGAACCTCGGGATGACGGATCCTGTCGACCACCAGCGACTGCCCGGAAATGGCATAGGGCGCACAAAAGTCGGCGAGCGCCTGACGGCCGGGCGTGATGGTGGTGCCGGAGGCGACGCAATCGTAGAGGCCACTGTCGAGGCCGGCGAAGATGCCGTTGAAATCGGCTCCGGTGTAGCGGACCAGCTGCCACTCGCGACCGATCCGCCGCGCGATGGCCTTCATCAGGGCGATGTCGAAGCCGTCCGGCCCCTGCTTCCCCTCGAATTCGAACGGCGGATCCGGCATCGCCGCCCCGACCCTGAGAGGCGCCTCCGCTTTTGCCCCTCCGGCCAGGCCCTCTGCGGCCATGATTGGCCCGCTGGCCCCGACAACCTCCCGACGCCGCATCGTCCTCTCCTCCCCGATGGTTGGCACACCGATTGCCCGTTCATAAGGTGGCAAATGTTTCGATCACGAGGGAAATGAACGCCATGCCGTACCGTCTCGAGGCCGTCTCGCGTCATCGCCTTCTCGCCGACTCCGCAGGTGTGGCTTTCCCGGACAAGCGGACGGCGCTGCCTGTCGTCGCCGACCGCCCGGAGGGTCGGCCCAACTTTGCGGTGTTCTAGCACATGACCCAGGAACCGAGCCCCTGCGACCTGCTGGTCGGC
Organism: Pseudomonadota bacterium; assembly: GCA_018240685.1. Taxonomy (GTDB): domain Bacteria; phylum Pseudomonadota; class Alphaproteobacteria; order Reyranellales; family Reyranellaceae; genus Reyranella. Next base: position 7,208 of record JAFEFG010000089.1, read on the forward strand.
GCCGATCTCATCCTCACCCTCGATGCCAGCGGCACGATCCTGCACGACGGCGCCATCGCCGTGCGCGACCGCGCCATCGTCGATATCGGTCCGGCGGCCGAGCTCGCGCGGCGCTGGACGCCGGCCTCGACGATTGCCGGCAAGGGCCGCATCGCGATGGCGGGCCTCGTCAACGTGCACAACCACACGCCGCTGATGATCACCCGCGGCATGATCGAGGATCTCGGCCTCGCGCCGATGTACACGCCCGGTGTCCCGCAGGGCCACTGGCTCAGCGAGGAAGATGCCTACGCGCTGTCCAGGCTGGGCCTGTACGAGGTGCTGCGCGCCGGCTGCACCACGGTCGTCGACTTCTACCGCTATCCCCAGGCGCTGGCGCGCGCCGCCTCGGAACTCGGCCTGCGCGCCGTCATCGCCGGGCGCGTGCACGACGCCGAGCCGGGCGCGCTCGCCACCGGCAAACATAGCTACAGTCGCGCCATCGGCGAGGCGAGCCTGCGCGAGAATGCCGAGCTGATCGAGACATGGAACGGCCACGACGACGGCCGCATCCGCTGCGACTGGGCTCCGCACGCGCCCGACACCTGCTCCGATGACCTCCTGCGCGAGATCAAGAAGCTGGCCGACGCGCACGGCGGCAACATCCACACGCATCTTTCGCAGCTTCCGGCCGAGGTCGCGGCGGTGAAGGAGCGCACCGGCCTCACGCCGCCGCAGCTCATGGACAAGCTCGGGCTGCTGAACGAAAGGCTGATCGCCGCACACTGCATTCACATGGACCCGTCCGACATCGCGCTTTGCGGCCGGTCGAAGATGACCGTGGCCCACGCGCCGATCGGCAACGCCAAGGGCGGCCGCATCGCGCCGATCATGGAACTGCAGGAAGCCGGCGCGCGCATCGCGCTCTGCACCGACACTTTCTCCGGCGACATGATAGAGGCCATGCGATGGGCGATCTCGATGCAGCGCATCCATCGGCAGGGCCACGTGCTCGACGCGCGCACCGTGCTCGGCTGGGGTACCCGGGCGGGCGCCGAAGCGATCGGCCTCGCCGACAAGGTGGGCTCGCTCGAGCCCGGCAAGCGCGCCGACATCGTGCTGCTGGACAGCCGCTCGCCCACGCTGGCGCCGATGATCGACGGCTACGGCGTGCTGGTGCACGGTGCCTCGGGCCACGACGTCGACACGGTCATCGTCGACGGCCGCATTGTCGTGGCGGGCGGGCGGCTGACGCAGGCCGACGGCGATGCCATCGTCGCCGAGGCACGGGCACGGGCAAACGCCTTGTGGCGGCGCGCCGGCCGGCAACCGGTCGGCTAGGCCGGACCCGCAGGCGCCGGCGGCCGGGCTTCGTTTGGTGCCGGTGCGCTCTCGCCTCTCCCCTCAACAGGACGCTAGAGTTCGATCATGAAAATCCTCGTCGCCAATCCCAACACCTCCAGGGGTGTGACCGACCTGCTCATCGCCTCGGGCAATCTCGTGGCCAGCTCCGGAACCGAGCTCATGCCCATGACCGCCCCGCGCGGCGTGCCCTACATCGCCACCCGCGCCGAGGCCGCGATCGGCAGCGCCGTGCTGCTGGAGATGCTCGCCGAGAAGCGCGGCACCTTCGATGCCGCCATCGTGGCGGCGTTCGGCGACCCGGGCCTGGGCGGTGCGCGCGAGCTGTTCGACTTCCCCGTCGTCGGCATGGCCGAGGCGGCGATGCTGGTCGCCTGCACGCTCGGCCGTTCCTTCTCCATCATCAGCTTCGCCAAGGCGCTGGAGCCCTGGTTCGCCGAGATCGTGGCCTGGCACGGCATGTCAGGCCGATGCGCGTCCATCCGCATGCTCGACGAGCCCTTCGCATCGATCAACGACGTGCAGGACGAGAAGGAGCAGAAACTGGTCGATCTCGCCAACCGCACCGTGGCCGAGGACGGCGCCGATGTCGTGATCCTGGCCGGTGCCCCGCTGGCGGGGCTGGCGAACCGCGTCGCCGACCGCGTGCCGGTGCCGCTGGTCGACGGCATCCAGGCCGCTGTGATGATGGCCGAGGGGCTGGTGCGCCTCAACCCGCGCAAGGCAATCGCCGGCACCTACCGCCGACCGGGACCGAAGGCCTCCACCGGGCTCGGCCAGGCCCTGGCCGACGTGATCGCCCACAAGGATGCGTGACCGGAGCATGCGCGACCTGAAGGGCTATGGCCGCACGCCCCCCGACCCGCATTGGCCCGACGGCGCGCGCGTGGCCGTCTCCTTCGTCATCAACTTCGAGGAAGGGGCGGAGATGTCGCTGTCCGACGGCGACCCGCACAACGAGAAGGTCTACGAGGTCACCGACGAAGTGACGGGCGTGCCCGACCGCTGCATGGAGTCCCACTTCGAGTACGGCACCAAGGCGGCCTGGTGGCGGATCGCCGACACGCTCGAACGGCTGGGCGTGCCGGCGACGGTCAGCGCCTGCGGCAAGGCGGCGGAACGTTCGCCGTGGCTGATCCGGGATGCCGTCGCGCGCGGGCACGAGATCTCCTGCCACGGCTGGCGCTGGGAGAAGCATGCCCACATGGAAGAGGCGCAGGAGCGCGAGGCGATCGCCAGGACGGTGCGCGTTCTGACCGAAATCGCCGGTCATCGCCCGGTCGGCTGGCACACCCGCTCGACGCCGTCGCCCAACACGCGGCGCCTGCTGGTCGAGGATGGCGGCTTTCTCTACGACAGTGACGACTATTCCGACGACCTGCCGTTCCTCGTCGATGTCTCAGGCAGGAAGCACCTGGTGATCCCCTACAGCTTCGACACCAACGACATGCACTACCACCAGGGCTTCCACCGCTTCGTCACGGCGCGCGACTTCGCCGAATACACGACCGACGCCTTCGACACGCTGTGGGCCGAAGGCGAGCGCCATCCGAAGATGATGTCGATCGGCCTGCATCTGCGCATGATCGGCCGCCCCGGCCGCATCGCCGCGCTCGACCGCATTGTCGGCCACATGCGCCGGAAGGGCGGCGTCTGGTTCGCGACGCGCCGCCGGATCGCCGAGCATTGGCTTGAATTGCCGGACCACGTTCCTGTCGCCAAAGCGTGACGAAAAGCGGGCCTCCGGCCCGCTCACGATCGCTACTTCTTCGGCCGTACGATCTTGATCGTCGAGGTGGCGTGAACGATCAGGCGGCCCTTCTCGTCCCGGAGGTCCCCGTCGAGGAAGCCGACGGAGCCGCCCCAGCGCATGACGCGGCCCTCGGCGAAGACGATGCCGGGGCCCATCGCCTCGAAGAAGCTGACCTTGATCTCCAGCGTCGGCACGGCGGCCGTGAACTTGCTCTTGGCGATGGCGGCGTTGGCCATGGCCGCATCGACCATCCCGGTGAGGAAGCCGCCCTGGCAGATGCGGCCGCCGGAATGGCAGAAGGCCGGCACGACCTCGAAGCGGAAGCGGGCGATGCCGCGCTCCGAATCGAGGGACAGCATGTGCCCGTTCAGGGTCTTTATGGCTTCCGGCGTGACGGCGCGAAGCCGCTCCACGAGCTGGTCGTCGCTCAGCGTCTCGGTGGAAGCGGCAAGATGGGCGAAATCGGGGTGAGCTGATGTCATGGCGGCGCGGACTATAGCGAACGCGCCGCCGCGTGCACCTTTTCAAGGAGCTCGATGAGCGTGCGCGTTTCGGACGCCGAAAGGCCCGACGCGATGTGCTTCTCGTGCGCCTTGACCAGCCGCGTGAAGCGGGCGAGCGCTGCCTCGCCGTCCGCCGTGAGGCCGAGCGCGTGGGTGCGCGCGTCGGTCGGCGACCGGTGGCGCACCAGCAGGCCGCGCGCCTGGAGCCGGTCGAGGATCGGCACCAGGGTCGAACGGTCGATGCCCAGCGCGCGCGCCAGGGCCATCTGACTGAGCCCGGTATTGCGCTCCACCAGCACCAGCAGGCCGAATTCGCCCGGCGTCAGCGCCTCGCCCGCCTGGGTGAAGGTGGCAGCGAAGTCGGCGAACACGGCCGACTGCGCGCGCCGCATCGCATAACCCAGGAGCGTCGGCAGCATGCCGCGATCGATCCGCCGCGCGGGCGGGCGGGCAGCCGGCAGCAGAGCGGCGGACGGCTTGGCGGTGGATGGGGCGGGTGGACGGGCCATGGCGGGAGTGGTAGACGGTGATTGTTTGGGGCGCAAACAAATTCGCCCCTTTTTCGCTCACACGCGTTATCCCTGCATGAGTTTCAAAGTGCGAATCGTCCCGGCCGGGCGCACCATCGACGTGCCGACCGGCGCCACCATCCTCGAGGCCGCCCTCGACGCCGGCGTCGCCTATCCGCACGGCTGCCAGTCGGGCAACTGCGGCGCCTGCAAGTCCCATCTCGTGAAGGGCGAGGTGACGATGGAGGGCTATTCCGAGTTCGCGCTCTCCGACGAGGAGAAGGACCGCGGCCTGATCCTCGCCTGCCGCGCCGTGCCGTGGGAGGACTCGGAAGTCGCGTGGCTCGACGAGGACGATCTCATCGTTCATCCACGCCGCCTGCTCGCCTGCAGGGTCGTCGGCCTCGACGACGCCACGCATGACATCAAGCGCGTGCGGCTGGCGATCGAATCGGGCGGACCGTTCGACTTCTCGGCCGGACAGTTCGCCTCGGTGACGTTCGACGGCTGCGCGCCGCGCGACTATTCGATGGCCAACACCCCCGGCGATCCGATCCTGGAATTCCATGTCCGCCATACGCCCGGCGGGACGACCAGCGCCTATGTCGCCGACAAGCTCAAGGTGGGAGACGGCGTGCGCGTCGAAGGCCCCTTCGGCACCTCCTATCTGCGCGAGGGGCATCGCGGGCCGATCATCGCCGTGGCCGGCGGCTCGGGCCTGGCACCGATCAAGTCGATCGTCGAGCAGGCGCTGGCCAAGGGCCTGCCGCAGCACATCTACTTCTATTTCGGCGTCCGCGCCGAGCGCGACCTCTATCTCGCCGATCATTTCGCGGCACTAGCCCGCAAGCACTCCAATCTCCACTTCACGCCCGTGCTCAGCGAAGAGGCCGGCGGCCTGTGGCGCAGCGGCCTGGTGCACGAGGCGGTGGCGGCGGATTTCGACGACTTCGACGGCTGCAAAGCCTATCTCGCCGGCCCGCCGGTCATGGTCGAAGCCGCCACGAAGCTTCTCGAAGAGCGCGGCATGCGGCGCATCGATATCCATGCCGATGCCTTCTACACGGCGGCCGAAATGGCCAGCGCCGGCAAGAAAACGGGAGCGGAACTATGACGGGAGCATTGGAGGGCCGCGCGGCGATCGTCACCGGTGCCGGTCGCGGTATCGGCCGCGCCATCGCCGAGGCTTTGGCCGCGCAGGGTGCCAGCGTGATCGTCGCCGATGTCGGCGCCTCGATCACCGGCGAAGGCGCCGATCCCACCCCGGCGCGCGAAGCTGCGGCGGCCATCAACGATAAGAAGGGCGGGACGAAAGCGATCGCCTTCACCGAGAGCGTCGCCTCGCCGGGTGCGGCGCGACAGCTCGTCGACACGGCAGTGAAGAATTTCGGCGGCATCGACATCGTGGTGAACAATGCCGCGATCCTGCGCGACGCCTTCGTCTTCCGCGCCGATCCGCGCGACTGGGACGCGGTGATCCGCAACAACCTCTCGGCGCCCTTCTATCTCGTCAACGCCGCCTCGGCAGTGATGCGCGAACAGGGCAAGGCCGGCCGCGGCAGCCCGGAAAGCGGCAAGGGCGGCTACGACTGGGGCCGCATCGTCAACATCGTCTCCTCGGCCGGTCTCTACGGCAATCTCGGCCAGGCGGCCTACGCCAGCGCAAAGGCCGGCCTGTTCGGGCTGACGCGGGTGGCGGCGATGGACCTGCAGCGTGCGGCCATCACGGTGAACGCCGTCGCGCCCTTTGCGCGCACGCGCGTCACCGACATCATCCAGCCCGCCAACGAGGCGCAGAAGACCTACAAGGAGCGCGCGCTCAAGATCGGCGCCCACCACGTCGCCAACCTGGTGACCGCGCTGTGCACGCCGGCAGCCAGGGGCATCACCGGCCAGCTGCTGGGCGTGCGCGGCCGCGAGGTGTTCCTGTTCGGCCAGCCGCGGCCCGTCGCCAGGATCGAGGTCGAGCGGCCCGCTTCGCTCGCGGAAGACCTGGTCGCCAGGCTCGGCGGCAAGTTCACCGACCTCACCACCGATCTCGAAGCCTTCAATACCGAGCCGCTCGTCTAAGGGAGGAGTCCGCCATGACCGGGAAGACCGACATCGTCGTCAAGACCGTCGAGGAGCTGAAGAACGCGCCCGAGGAATATCGCGAGGCCGTCTCCAAGCTCGTGATCAGCCACGCCATCAACGAACTGTACGGCGCACAGGTATTCGATGAACCGGCGATTGCCTTCGCGCCGACGCCCTACGCCAAGTGGCTGACCTGCCGCGTGGCCATGGAGGAATATGGCCACCATGTCCGCTTCAAGCAGCTGGGCGTGCAGATGGGCATTCCCGAGGAGCGCATGGTGCCGGGCGGAACGAAGAAGCCGCTGTCGATCTTCGAATTCCCGCTCAAGACCTGGGAGGAGTTCGTGGCGATCAAGCTGCTCGCGGACCTGGCGGAGATCCTGCAGGTCGAGGATCTTCTGCACTGTACCTTCCATCCGCTGCGCAATCTCGCGCGCGCGACCATGCCGGAGGAACGTTTCCACGCGCAGTTCGGCGAGGACTTCTCGGCCGAGCTGGTGAAGACGCCCGAAGGCAAGGCGCGCCTGCAGGCGGCGGTGAACGAATACTGGCCCTTCCTGCCGGCCTTCTTCGGCTCCTCCAAGTCGCGCAACAACGAGATCTTCCGCAAGTGGAAGATCAAGCAGCGCACCAACGACGAGATGCGCGAGGACTATGTGAAGCGCGCCAAGGAAGTCGCGGCCAAGTACGGTCTCACGCTGCCCGGGATCCGGCAGGCGGCGTGACTTCCGCTTGACCGTCATCGCCCTTCCCCGCACTGCCCTCGAGTCGCTCGGCCGCGAGGTGCGCGCCGCCTCGTGGTTCGCGGCCCTCGGTGAGCCGCTGACCGCGGGCGAGCGGGCGGAGGCGGTCGCCTATGCCGACGCCTTCGGTCTGGGCCCGCTCGGGATCGCCCAGGCGCGGGACTGGCCCGAGGCCGAGCGCCTTCTGATGATCCCCGACGGACAATCCGGCTGGTGGGAGCGCGAGGAGACGCAGCGCAAGGCCCTGCTGGCCAAGGCGGAGGCCCGCTATCCCGAGCGCGCGCTGTGGACAGCCCTGACGGAGCTCACCACCGAAGCGGGCGACCTCGTCCACGGCAAGGCCGCCGGCGCGGCCGCACGGCTCGGCCTGGCCGCTCCCGCTTCCGTCCATGTCGCCGCGGGCGCGGCGTCCCAAGCGGTCTACCAGCTCGCCGTTACGCGGCTCGCCGGCGAGGAATCCCCTCTCTTCGAGAACAAGTTCCGGCTGTTCGCGGCCGGACGCTGGCCCCTCGGCATCGTCGGCTCTACGCTCTTCGTCTTCTGAAGAGGAGCAACATGAGTTCGTACAGCGCGCCGTCGCGGACCATCGGACGGCTGGAGCGGCCTTTCGGCCGGCTCTACTACGAGGCGACAGGCAGCGGCCCCGCCCTCATCTTCGCCCACGGTCTCGGCGGCAATCACCTGAGCTGGTGGCAGCAGGTCGCGCACTTCGCGCCGCGCTTCACCTGCATCACCTTCGCCCATCGCGGTTTCGCGCCGTCCGATCCGATGCCGGAAGGCCCCGATCCCGCCGACTATGCAGGCGACCTCGCGGCCCTGATCGACCATCTCGGCTTCGCCGACGTGCGTCTCGTCGGCCAGTCGATGGGTGGCTGGACCGTACTGGACTATGCCATCGCCCATCCGGCGCGCGTGAAGGCGCTGGTGCTGAGCTCCACCTCCGGCACGCTCGACCGCCGCGGCTGCGATCCGTCGGGCGGGGCTGCGTACGACCGCTGGCAGGCTGTCGCCGAGGCCGAGATCAGGGAGGGCATGACGAGAGGCATCCACCCCGCCGTGGGCGCCGACGCCGCCGAGCGCCATCCTGCGCTGCATCTCCTCTATCGCAGCATCGACGAGATGGCCGGCACGCTCGACAAGGAGAAGCTGCGCGACGGGCTGAGGCGCACGGGCACGCGCACGCTCGCCGAGCTCGCGGACTTCGCCGTGCCGACGCTCCTGATCGCGGGCGGCAAGGATACGGTCTTCCCGCCCTTCCTCGCCGCCGCCATCGCCGACGCCTTGCCGAAGGCACGCGCCCATCTCCTGCCCGATGCCGGCCACTCGCCCTATTTCGAGGATCCGGCAGCCTTCAACCGCCTGGTCGAGACGTTCCTGGCCGAAGTGTAGGGCCGCGCCGATGCCGATCGAGGGGGCGCCGGAACGCTGTCAGCGCTCCGGCAAGGGGATGAACTCGGCATCGCCCGGCACACGGGCGAAGCGGCCTTCCTTCCAGTCCGCCTTCGCCCGCTCGATACGGTCCGACGAGGAAGAGACGAAGTTCCACCAGATGTGACGCGGCCCGTCGAGCGGCGCGCCGCCCAGCAGCATCAGCTTGGCGCCGTCGGCTCCCGCGACGATGTCGACCGGCGCCGGCGGCGCCAGAACGGCCAGGTCGCCGACCCCAAGCAAGCGGTCCCCGATGGCGGCCGTGCCATGGGAGACGTAGACGCCGCGCTCGGCATGTTCAGGAGAGACCGTGATCTTTGCCGCCGCCGGCATCTCGGCGGCGACATAGAAGATGGGCGAAAAGTGCGTGGTCGGCGCCTTGCGGCCGGCATAGTCGCCGACGATCAGGCGCAGCGCCGCGCCGTTCTCGCTCCAGGCCGGCAGCCTTGCCGCCTCGACATGCTCGAACGACGGCGCGGTCTCCTCGTGAGTCCTGGGCAGCGCGACCCAGGTCTGGACGCCATGCATCCGAAAGCCGGTGGGCCGCAGGTCGGGATCGGTGCGCTCGCTATGGGCAATGCCGCTGCCGGCGGTCATCCAGTTGACGTCGCCGGGCCGGATTGCCTGCGCATAGCCCAGACTGTCGCGATGGAAGATGCCGCCCTCGAACAGATAGGTGACGGTGGCGAGACCGATATGGGGATGCGGCCGCACCTCCATGCCGTCGCCGCCCGGCTCAACGACCAGCGGCCCGAAATGGTCGAGGAAGATGAATGGCCCTACGGTCCGGCGTTTGACGCTCGGCAGCACGCGCCGCACCGGAAAGCCCGGTGCCAGCTCGTGCGCCCGTCCCTGGATCAGCAGTTCGATCGGGTCGGTCATCGTCTCTCCTCGTCAATCTGGCTTTAAGCGCACCCACCCGGCGGCGGGCCATCGGGATATGGAAGCCCACTCGCCGACGTCAATGCTGGCTCGCGGATCGCGGGCGGCACGCGATCTTGTCCTCGCGCTCCGCTTGTGGTGCAAGCGAAGCATGACCGGCATCACCCGCGATCTCTCGCCCTTCTTCGCCCCCCGCAGCATCGCTGTCGTCGGCGCCGGCGAACGCCCGACCTCCTCTGGCGGCGCGGTCATGCAGATGCTGCGCCAGGCGGGCTATGGCGGGCAGGTCGTCCCCGTCAATCCGAAAGGCGGCGCGATATTCGGTTACGAGTCGGTGACCTCGATCGGTGCAATCCCGTCCGCGGTCGATCTCGCCGTCATCGTCATCCGCCCTGACGCCATCCTCGACGCGGTGCGGGAAGCCGCCGATCGTGGCATCCGCAATCTCCTGATCCTGCCAGGCGGCTTCGCCGAAGCCGGCCCGGCCGGCATCGCCCGCAACGAGGCGCTGCTGGCGCTGGCCGCCGAACGCGGCCTGACCGTCGCCGGCCCTAACTGCGCCGGCATCGTCCATCTCGATCCGGCGTGGCGCTTCGCGGCCACCTTCCTGCGCGACCTGCCGCCGGGCGCTGCACCGGGAGCGCATAACGGGCTGGCCTTCATCTCGCAGTCCGGCGCGCTGGCCGAGGAGTTCATCGACAAGGCCAATGCGCGCGCGCTGCCGCTCACCTCGGTCGTCTCGGTCGGCAACGCGGTGCATCTCGGCGTCGAGGACTATCTCGCCTGGCTGGGCGAGCGGCCGGAGATCGGCGCGGCGCTCCTTTATGTCGAATCGATCGAGGATCACGAGCGCTTCCGCGCCGTTGCGCGCAAGGTGGCGGCGCGGAAGCCGGTCATCGCACTGTTCGGCGGCCGCAGCGAGATCGGCGGCCGGGCCGCCGCCGCACATACCGGCGCGGTGGCCAATGACGACGCCGCCATCGACGCCTTTTGCGCCTCCTGTGGCATCGTGCGGGTCGAGAGCCTGCGGCGTCTCCTGATCGCCGCCAAGGCGTTCGGTCGCTTCCCCCAGGGGCTCGGGCGGCGGGCGCTGATCCTCTCCAATTCCGGCGGCCCTGGCGTCCTCTGCACCGACCGCGCCTCGCTCGAGGGCCTCGACCTGCCGGCGCTCCCCAAGGCCATGGCCGACATCCTGCACCAGCAGCTGCCGGCCGAAGCTTCGGTCGCCAACCCCATCGATCTCCTGGCCGACGCCCGCGAGGACCGGTTCGCACTGGCCTTCGAGGCCGCCATGAACCACGCCGCGGCCGACTACGACATGGTGCTGATGATCCACGTCGTACCCTTCATGGTCGACGCCGCGCCGGTCATCGACCGGCTGGCCGCCCTCGCATCAACGGCGAAACTGCCTCTCATGCACAGCATGATGGGCACCCTTCCCGGCAGGGATGCCTGGTTCGCCACGATGGAGCAGGCTGGGGTGCCGATGTTCAACGACGTGGAGGAAATGGCCGAGGTGGCCGGCCTCCTGGCACGCTACCCGCTCCTGCAAAAGAAGGCAGGCAGCGACAATCTACCCACGGCTTTTTTTCGTGACCGTAAGCACGCCTAGGCCAAAAACCTTAATTGTCTCAATATTTTACATCCTTGCCGCAGGGGTGTTGCATTTTTGCCACTTTTCGTTGGACTTGAGTTTCGTTCGTGGCCAGTATTCCCCACGTCGCGCAGGGGAAGCCGGCAGGGGGCGCCGGTCGAGTACTGCGGGACGTTAGGGTAGTTGTCCGGGTCAATGAAACGGGAGAGGCTGAATGGCGATCACGACGACGCGTGCCGAGCGCGCCAGCCGTTGGCCGATGGTGAGTGGTTTGGTAGCCGCCGTCATCGCCGCATCGATCCTTCAAGTTTTCGTACCCGGCGCCTCGATGGCCCAGGTCGCCGTCCCCAGCAAGAAACAGGTTCACCCCCAGCATCGGACCGTCGCTAAGGCCCGGCCCAACAGCGACGTTTCCCCCACCGACCACGAAGCCGACAAACTCAACGAGCAGTGGCTGTCGGAATACAACAAGGGCAGCGGCAGCAATGGTGGAGCCACCACCCCCAGCATCGCTGGCACGGAAACCGAGCGCACGCTGAGCGCCCCGCCCCAGGCCAGCCTGCCCGGCGCCGGAGCGCGCCAGGTCGTTCCCGGCACCATCACTTTCGTCAAGGCCGACAGCGCCGCGGCGGCGTTCAACTCGATGCCGGGCGCTGCCAACCAGCCGCTCGTCAAGGACCTCAACACCGCCTTCGCCGGCTTCACCCCGAATGGGGGCGCGAAGATCGAGTTGATGCAGGCCCGCACCGCCGACGGTTCCTCGCGGCTGGTCTTCGCCAGTGTCGGCGAGGGCAAGGGCAAGCACTCCTACTGGTGGTTTTCGCCGCCGGACCAGCCGGAAGGCTGGTTCGACGAGAGCGGCAAGCGCCTGGGCGGCGCGGCCTTCGTCGACCCCAAGCCCGGCGCCCGTATCTCCTCGCCTTTCGGCACGCGCCGCTACTACGGCCGCATCACCAGCCGCGCCTTCCACAACGGCATCGATTTCGAGGCTCACTATGGCGAGCCGATCCTGGCTGCCGCCGACGGCGTCGTGAATCACGCCAACTGGTATTACAATTACGGGCGCACCGTTAAGATCACCCACTCGGATCACCTCGAGACGCTCTACGCCCACATGTCGCAGATCGCGGTCGGCATCGTGCCGGGCACGGTCGTGCACAAGGGTCAGGTGATCGGCTATGTCGGCGCGACCGGCCGCGCGAGCGGCCCGCACCTGCACTTCTCGGCCATCAAGGACGGCCACTTCGTCGATCCGCAGCCCTATCTCTCGGGCAATGGCAACGACACGCTGGTCGGCAGCGACCTGGTGGCCTATCGCCGGTGGCAGCAGGACGTCCATACGGCGGCGGTGGCGCAGACGCCGACGCAGCGAGCCTCCTTCTGGAGCCGCAATCCGTTCACGCCGCCGCCGAGCCCCGGCCAGCTCTGATCTGGCCAATCCGCTCCGAAGCGGAAGCGGCGACACAACGACAACGGCCGGTCTCAACCGGCCGTTTTCGTTTGCGGCCAACATTGCACGGCTGAAGGTGATCGCCTACCAATCGCCCCATCACCCGCCGACGACCACCACCACAGGTTCGGCCGGGCGGCAGGACAACCACAGAGGGAAACGCATGTTCAAGAAAATCATAGGCGCCGGCACGGTCGCAGCCGCGCTGCTGGGTGCTGCGGGCACAGCACATGCCGGCAAGGATCTCGATGCCGTCAAGGCACGCGGACAACTGATCTGCGGCGTGAGCACGGGCGTGGCGGGTTTCTCCCAGGCCGACAGCAAGGGCAAGTGGACGGGCCTCGATGTCGACGTCTGCCGCGCGGTCGCGGCGGCGATCTTCGGCGATGCGGAGAAGGTGAAGTACGTTCCTCTCACCGCGCAGCAACGCTTCACCGCAGTCCAGTCGGGCGAAGTCGACATGCTGTCGCGCAACACGACCTGGACGCTGCAGCGCGACACCGCGCTCGGCCTCGATTTCACCGGGATCACCTACTATGACGGCCAGGGCTTCATGGTGAGCAAGAAACTCGGCGTGAAGAGCGCCAAGGAGCTGAACGGCGCCACCGTCTGCGTCCAGCCCGGCACCACCACCGAGCTCAATCTCGCGGACTACTTCCGCGCCAACAAGATGAGCTTCAAGCCGGTCGTCATCGAGAAGGT